>NZ_CAXUCH010000052.1:0-2171 GCF_964249325.1 uncultured Mycobacterium sp.
GCACATCCTCACCATCAACGCCGCCATCATGCTCACCCTGAGTGCCGGTCAACACTTTCACCTTTTCGCCGGCATCTTTGACGCTGGACTTCGCCTGGTCGCTCTTACCCTCATCCCGAGTGCCCTTGTCACCAGTGACCTTGCCAACCGCCTCCTTGGCTTTACCGCCGATGTCTTGCGCCTTGTTCTTGGCCTTATCCGTACCGCTCATAACCGTCAGCTCCTGTTGCTTCCAATCGGCCGAATGTCGGCCTACCTCTTCTAAGGCTCTTGGGATACCTCGCCAGCCGATCGTCAAACGTAACCGTTGCGAAACTGCGACCGAAGTCAGCCGATGGGTGGTTCGCGGCTGCGGTGCGCAAGGCCGGCGTGCAGGAATCACCCCGCACGACCTACGGCACACCTGCGCGTCGCTGGCGGTGTCGGCCGGTGTCAATGTGCTGGCGCTACAACGGATGCTCGGGCACACCTCGGCGAAGGTTACGCTCGGCACCTACGCGGACCTATTCGACGACGACCTCGATGCGGTGGCGACCAGTTTGCATGCCCGGTACTCACGCAAAGTTATTCAAAAGTGTGCCCAAAATGTGCCCACGGAGCGGGCAGGGCGTTAGCAGCAAACGGAAAAAGCCATTTACCTGGGCAAATACCCTTGGAGCTTTGGCGGTGGCGGAGGGATTTGAACCCTCGGACGGGGGTTACCCGTCACACGCTTTCGAGGCGTGCTCCTTAGGCCGCTCGGACACACCACCGCCGAGCAGCTTACCGAACACGGAGCCAATCACCCCAATCGCTGTCGGGCAAAGAACGCTTCCAGCAGCGCCGCACATTCGTCGGCCAGCACGCCGCCCCGCACCTCCGGGCGATGGTTGAGCCGCCGATCCCGCACCACATCCCACAGCGAGCCAACCGCTCCGGTTTTGGGCTCCCATGCCCCGAACACCAGCCGCGCCACCCGTGCCATCACCAAGGCGCCAGCGCACATCGTGCACGGCTCGACAGTGACGGCCAGCGTGGTGCCCTCCAGCCGCCACCCGTCGCCGAGCACCGCGGCAGCCGCGCGCATAGCCAGGATTTCCGCGTGCGCGGTCGGATCACCAAGTGCCTCGCGGGCGTTGAAGGCGCAAGCGAGTTCTGTTCCGTCTGGGCCCACGATCACCGCACCGACCGGGACGTCACGCGGACCGGCGGTGGCGGCGACCGCAAGCGCGGTTCGGATCAAATCCTCGTCGGTGCTCACCGACCCAGACTTATGGCGGCGACCCGCTGCGCCCGGCTCCGCCGCGCTTGCGATCACCGACCCAGACGCTCCAGCACCGCCGACAGCTCGTCGGCGAACCCCATCTCCTGCGCGATGCGGGTCAACTGCTCGTCGGCGTACAAGTCGGTCTCGTCGAGGATGACGCCCAGCACCGCCTCCGGTAGGCCGATGTCGGAGAGCAATCCGAGATCGCCTTCCTCGAACGGCTCGGCGTCCTCGAGATCTTCGGGATCGATCTCGGCGTCCAGATTCTCCAGAACCTCGGCGGCAATGTCATAGTCCAGCGCCGCGGTGGCGTCCGACAACAGCAGCCGGGTGCCCGACGGCGCCGGCCGCACGATGACGAAGAATTCGTCGTCGACATCGATCAGCCCGAAAACAGCTCCTGCACTGCGCAATTCGCGCAGTTCGGTCTCAGCGGCAGTCAAACTGGTCAGCACTTTGGAACGCATGGCAGAACAGCGCCATTTGCCGTCCTCCCGAACAACGGCGACGCCGAAACCGTCCGGCGTGTCCGCGGACGGGCCTTGCGCGGAGGCCCGTTGTGCTCCCATGGGCGCATACGCTAGTCGCTGAGCAGGCCGGTTGACCAGCTAACGGCGGCACGTCCGACCGTCGGGCCCGGGGTCGGACCGCCAGCGAAAAAATGTGCCAACCTGGAACTGTGGCGAAGACACCGATGTGCGTGCTGGGGCTGGGATTGATCGGTGGTTCGCTGATGCGGGCAGCCACGGCGGCAGGCTACGAGGTGTTCGGCTACAACCGCTCGGTGGAGGGCGTGCAGGCGGCGCGATTCGACGGTTTCGACGCCACCATCGACATCAACGAAGCGCTCAAACGGGCTGCTGATGTCGACGCGCTGATCGTGCTCGCCGTTCCGATGCCGGCCTTGTCGAGCATGCTCTCGCAC
>NZ_CAXUCH010000052.1:2181-10101 GCF_964249325.1 uncultured Mycobacterium sp.
CCCAACTGTCCGCTGACCGATGTCACCAGTGTCAAAAGCGCGGTGCTCGAGGAGGTCACCGCGGCCGGCCTGCAGGCCCGTTTCGTCGGGGGGCACCCGATGACGGGAACCGCACACTCTGGCTGGGCCGCTGGTCACGCACGGTTGTTCACGGGGGCGCCCTGGGTGATCGCCGTAGACGACCACGTGGACCCCGCGGTGTGGTCGATGGTGATGACGTTGGCGCTGGACTGCGGATCGGTCGTGGTACCAGCAAAATCCGACGAGCACGACGCCGCCGCGGCCGCCATCTCGCATTTGCCGCACTTGCTTGCCGAGGCACTGGCCGTCACCGCCGGGGAGGTTCCGTTGGCCTTCGCCTTGGCCGCGGGCTCCTTCCGCGACGGCACCAGGGTCGCGGCCAGCGCACCGGATCTGGTCCGGGCGATGTGTGAAGCCAACTCCGAGCACCTGCTGCCCACGCTGAACCGTGCCCTCGCACTGCTTACCCGCGCCCGTGATGCGCTGGCAAACAACCACTCGGTCGCCGAGCTTGTCGATGCCGGCCACGCCGCGCGCACCCGCTACGACAGCTTCTCGCGACCGGAGATCGTCACCGTGTTCATCGGCGCGGAGAACTGGCGCGACGAATTAGCCGCCGAGGGTCGAGCGGGTGGTGTGATCAGATCCGCTCTGCCAAGCCTGGGTAATCCACGATGAACCCGTCGGCGTCGACCGTGACGGTGGTCTTGGCGACCGGCGAGTGCAACTTGATGCCCTGGCTGCGGTCGCCGGTGCTGGTGTAGCTGACTGTAGCCGCGTCCACCGACATCTCGGGCAACCGCACGTAGACCATCGGCAATGTGATCGACTCGGCATGCTCGTGTAGGCCACAGCGACGAATCGGCAACGCGTTGAAGAACGGACTGAACACCACGTCGACGTCCAAGGCACCGTCGTAGGCATGACGCGACTCGCCGCGGTGATCGGTCACCAGCCACATGTTCTCTTCGTCACGTGCAACGGAAAGCTGCCGTTCCCGCTCGGCCAGCGTCACGGTCAGCCCGAGCCGCTTGGTGGCGCCGGTCTCGTCGGTCTGCAAGTCGTAGAAGGCGCCGAACGCCGGATTTGCTTCTGTGGCGGCCGCCACAATGCGCCCATTAGCTTTAATTCGCCTGCCCGACAACTGGACCCGCACCGACTCCATCCGCGAGGCGTCGTGCGCACGCCAGGTCAGCATTGCCGACCAAACTCTCTGCGTCGCATCCGATGCGCGGTTCACCCGTATACGGTAAGCGACCGCTCTTCTGGTGTGCAGCCCGGTAGCGGCCTCGGTTCATCCGGGAGCCGGCACCGGTTCAGCCTCTCCGCTCACCCCGTAGCCCAGCGGCCGTTGCGGCACGGGTTCGCCGTTTCTCAGCCGCCTGCTGAGCCGACCGGTGCCGGGAACCGACAGCCACACCGCGAACGCCAGCGCGGCATCGAAGATCAGCGCCAGCGCGGCCACCATCAGCGCACCCACCACTGCGATGTGGAATTGGCGCACCTTGATGCCGTCGATCAGATAGCGCCCCAGCCCGCCCAGACTGGCGTAGGCCGCCACCGTCGCGGTGGCAACTACCTGAAGCGTCGCGGTGCGCAGGCCTCCGACGATGAGCGGCAGCGCGTTGGGCACCTCGACATGCATTAGCACCTGCGTTTCGGTCATGCCCATGGCACGCGCAGCGTCGACAACGGTGCGGTCGACGTTGGAGATGCCCGCGTAGGTGCCGGCCAGCAGCGGCGGGATACCCAGCAGCATCAGCGCCACGATCGGCGGGCCCAGACCCAACCCCCACCACAACACGCCCAGCAACAGCACGCCCAGGGTGGGCAGCGCGCGCAGCCCATTGACGATGCCCACCACCACAAGCGTGCCGCGACCGGTGTGGCCGATGATGAGCCCGATCGGGATCGCAATCATCGCCGAAACCGCCACGGCCGCGGCGGTGTACTCCAGGTGCTCGAGGGTGCGGGCCGCCAACCCGACCGGCCCAAGCCAGTTATCGGCGGTAAAGAGATAGGACAACGCCTGAGTCAGGTAATTCATCGCGCCCCGCCAACGATCGGTGCTCTGACCTGACGTCGCCTGCCGGGATGTGACGCGCGTTCCCAGGGGGTGGCCAGCCGGCCGGCCAGCACGATCAACATGTCCAGTACGACCGCGAGCGCGAAGATGGCGATGATGCCGGCGACGATCTGGTCGCTCTTGTTGGCCTGATATCCCTCGGTGAACCAGGTGCCCAGCCCCCCGATGCCGATCACCGCACCCACCGAGACCATCGAGATATTGGTCACCACAACGACGCGCAGACCGGAGACCAACACCGGGATCGCCAGCGGCAGTTCGACTTTCACCATCCGGCTGAGCGCATTGTGACCGACTGCGGTGGCGGCGTCGCGGACGTGTGCCTGCACCGCGTCGAGCGCTTCCAGCACCGCGCGTACCAACAGCGCGGTGGCGTAGAGGGTCAGCGCGATGATCACGTTGGCTTCGTCGAGGATTCGGGTGGGGATGATCAACGGCAGTACCACGAACAGCGCCAGCGACGGGATGGTGAACACGACGCTGGCGGTGACGGTGGTCAGCCGGCGCAGCACCGTGTTGCGCTGCACCAGCACGCCCAGCGGCAGCGCGATCGCCAACCCGATCAGCACCGGAATGAGCGACAGCCGCAGGTGGATGACGGTCAGGGCGCAGGCGGCGCTGAGGTGGGTCATCAGATAGTGCATCTCAGGCCTGACGGTGAGCTTCCAGGGCGGCCAGCACGTCGGTGGCCGATACTCCGCCGATGACTTTGCCCCCGCTGTCCACGGCCACACCGATGGCCGATGGCGAGGAGATCGCCGCGTCCAGCGCCTGGCTTAGGTTCCCTTCGAGGCGGAATGACGAACCGACTGCGGTCACGCTGTCGGGCAAGGACGCGCCGCCTCGGTGCCGCCGCACGCCTTCGGCGTCGATCCAACCCAGCGGAGCGCCATCGTGGTCGACCACCAGCGCCCAGCCGTTTTGAAGGACCGCGGCGCCGACCTCTGAAAGGTGGGACTGGGGGATCTGCGCAATGTCGCGCAGGGGCAAATCCTTCGCCTCCAGGCGCTGCAGCCACCGATAGCCGCGGCCGAGGCCCACGAAACCCGACACGAAATCGTTGGCCGGGCGCGACAGCAGCCGCGCGGGTTCGTCGTACTGCTGTAGCGAACCGCCCGGCCCGAACACCGCGATCAAATCCGCCAGCCTGACCGCCTCGTCGATGTCATGTGTGACGAACACGATGGTCTTGTGCAATTCGCTTTGCAGCCGCAGTATTTCGCGCTGCAGTTCCCTGCGCACCACCGGGTCGACCGCGGAAAACGGCTCGTCCATCAACAGGATCGGCGGGTCAGCGGCCAACGCCCGTGCCACCCCGACGCGCTGTTGCTCGCCGCCGGAGAGCTGCGCCGGGTAGCGGGTCGCCAGCTTGGTATCCAGGCCGACCTGTTCGAGGACCCGGTAAGCGGCCTTGCGCGCTGCCCGACGGGACTGACCCTTGAGTATCGGCACCGTGGCGACGTTGTCGATCACCCGTTGATGCGGCATCAGCCCCGCGTTTTGGATGACGTAACCGATACCGAGCCGCAACTTCACCGGGTTGACGCTGGATACGTCGGCGCCGTCGACCATCACCGTGCCAGAGGTCGGCTCGATCATCCGGTTGATCATCCGCATCGATGTGGTCTTGCCGCAACCGGACGGTCCGACGAAGACAGCCAGCGCGCCTCGCGGCACCTTGAGGGTTAGGTTGTCGACGGCCACGGTGCCGTCGCCATACACCTTGGTGACCTTCTCGAAGCTGATCAAGACGAGCCCAATCCAGCTGTCATTGCCTGATCGGATGGCCGAAGCCGTTGTCGCGCACCCATTTCCGCGCGGCCTCGTCCGGGTCGACACCGGAGTTACCCGATACCGAGGCGTTGAGGTCGGCTAGGCCGCGGGTGGTCAGCTTGGCCGACACCGCGTCCAGGACATCTTTGAGATGATCTGACTTCTTTTGCGAATTCACCAGCGGCACAATGTTTCCCGCAAGGAAGTTGTGCTCCGGGTCCTCCAGTACCACCAGGTGGTTCTGAGGTATGGCCGGAGAGGTACTGAAGATGTTGGCGGCGGTGACGGTGCCGTCCACCAGTGCGCGCACGGTCACCGGCCCTCCACCGTCGCTGATCGCGACGAAGTTGACCGGGCTGATGTCAAGCCCGTACTTCTGTCGCAGACCGAGCAGCCCGGCCGGTCTGGTCTGGAACGCCGACGGGGCGGCCAGCTTCACTTCCGCTGAATGCGGCGCCAGGTCGGCGATCGTTTTGAGGCTCCACATCGCGGCGGTCGCCGCAGTGACCGTCACCGTGTCGGTGTCTGAGGCGGGTGACGG
Organism: uncultured Mycobacterium sp.; assembly: GCF_964249325.1. Classification (NCBI taxonomy): domain Bacteria; kingdom Bacillati; phylum Actinomycetota; class Actinomycetes; order Mycobacteriales; family Mycobacteriaceae; genus Mycobacterium; species uncultured Mycobacterium sp. Next base: position 6,603 of record NZ_CAXUCH010000052.1, read on the forward strand.
CGTCAAAATCGACAAGTCGCCGGGCAACCGCTTGTACAGCTCCAATTCGACAGCGTCGAGCATGGTGACCGTCGCATCCGGTTGAAAGTACAGCAGCAGGTTACCGATGTACTCGGGCACCAAGTCGATGGAATGGTCTTTCAATGCCGGAATATAAGTCTCGCGGCTGCCGATCCCCAACCGGCGTCCCACATCGAAGCCGTTGGCTTGCAAGGCTTGTGCATAGATTTCGGCGACGACCTTTGACTCCAGGAAGTCGGCGGAGCCGATGACGATCGATTTCATGCTGCCGGGCATCGCCCCGAGCGGGTTGGGGTTGCCGCAAGCGGCCACGAGCCATCCCGCCACGACGAATGCCGCCGTCGCGCCCCACGCCCGCCGCCACAGCATCGTCATATCAGCCGACATTAGCCGCAGAAACTATGTGCCGGCGCTCAGAGCTGGCGCGCGGCCAAGTTTGTGGCGCGTTCGGTTTCATTCTGTGCGGGAAAGGGCAAAGATGACACCATGAGCAGCGATCGCCCCGCATCGCCCGAGCAGCCACATCCGGCGACGCCAGCCGCCGGCCAGGTGCCCGTGGCACCGACCACGCCGGAGTCGGCCAGATTCACTCGCGCCGCGGCGCTGTGGACGTCGCTGATCGTAGGCTTCCTTGTTCTCATCGTGCTGCTGATCTTCATCGCTCAGAACACCGCGTCTCCGCAGTTCGCCTTCCTCGGTTGGCGCTGGAGCATGCCGCTGGGCGTGGCCATCCTGCTGTCGGCAGCATGCGGCGGCTTGATCACGGTGCTCGCTGGTACTGCGCGGATCTATCAGCTTCGCCGCGCGGCGAAGCGAGACCTCATGACCCGTAGGTAGCGGCCTGTTACCAGCGCCTGTCCCGGGGCAATAAGTCCCACACGTGTTCCGTGCAGTTGACGGTCAGCACGGTGGCCTGACCGGAGCGCGAGAACAGTAGCCGGGTCACCGATGCATAGTCAATCGGAAACGACAGCAGCCGCTTGGTTCCCAAGATCTGGTGCAACACCACGTTGATCACCCCGCCATGGCTGAACACCGCCACGGTGTCCTCGTGATCGGCGGCGGTGACGACGTCGTCGACAGCGGCGCCGACCCGGGCTTGGAAAGCGTGTTCGTCGACCGAACTCGGCAGATGCCCCTCGGCCATGCGAGCCCACTCCTGCGGGTTCTCGTCGCGGATCTGCTCGATCGGGATGTAGACCGGCAGGTGGCGGTCGTATTCGGCGAAGCGGTCGTCGATGTCGACGGCTAGATCGCGCGCCGTCGCCACCGGTTGTGCGGTCTGGATGGCACGCCCTTGCGGACTGCTGACCACGCGCGAGATCGGATACCTGGCCAAGGCGTCGGGCAGCCGTGCGACTTGTGCCAACCCTTCCTCGGACAGCTCCGGGTCGGATCCCTGTCCGGGTTCGCTCCGGAGTGGCAAGGCATGCCGGACCAGAAGCAGTTGCATCGTCTTCCTGTCGTCGCGTAGTGAACCAAGCCATTAATTCACATGCGATTGCGCGGGCCACGCGCTGCGTTTCGGCTTTGTACTGAGCGCGCACGAATCCGAGCGTTGACGCAACCGAGTCGCCGAGCTGCGCGCGAAGCAGCGCGGTTGAGCTGAGGTGCTCAATCGCACTGGTGCGCAGTGGTGTTAGCTCTCGGCAAGCGTGCCGTGCAGCGAATTCTTGGCCTCGGTGAGCGCGGCTAACACCTTGCCTCTGACTTCGGCGAGCTTTGCTTTCTAGTCGTCGGTGCCAGACCAGGTGATCGTCCGCGCCAGCCCGGCGACTTCGCGAAGTTCCTTGCGGATCTTGAACACGTCGCCGAACCGAGCGGCGCGGGCCAGGAAAGCGTGTGCGGTTTCACTGCTGATGCCCCGCCACGCCAATACGTTTTTGCCGAGCTCGGTAAGCGCGACCACGCCGTCATCGACGGTCACTAAACCGCGACCCGCGAGTAGTCCGATGGCCAGCTCCACGACTTCCTGCGGCGGGCTGAACGCCCCATCGGTCGCTTCGGAGGTACGCTGCACGATCTGCGCGGCGTCGGCCGGACCGTCAAGCAGCAGCGCCAGCGTGCCAAACGCTGCCCGCTGCAGGCCGAAGCGTGGCCCACCAAAACCGGGACCACCGAAACCAGGGCTGCCGAAACTCAAGCCGGGCCCACCCCAGGCAGGCCCACCAACGCCGGGGCCACCGAAAGCGGGGCCGCCAAATCCGGCCCCGCCAAACCCAAAGCCAGGCCCACCAAAGCCGGGGCCGCCAGAGACCATATCTGTTTTCCTTCCGTATGTGATACCGCCTCACCGCCGGTGAGTCAGCCGAGGTGTGCCGATAAAAGCCAGGCCGCAACGGACTTGCGGCCATTGGGTGCGTCTTCGATCTTCATGTGCGGTGCGCCCGGCACCTCGGTGTAGCCTTCGGGCCACATAGCATAGATGCGGGCGGGTTTGATCTCGTCGATCACCCAGTACTTCGAGACCACCTGTCGCAGTTCGTCTTCGGTGACCGCATACGGTGGACCCTCCGGGATCGCGGCCTTGTCGAAGACCAGGACGAAGTAGGACGCACCCGGTGCCGCTGCGCGGACAATCGACTGCTGGTATCCCTCTCGTGCCTCGACCGGGATGGAATGGAACAAGGTGCTGTCGACGATGGTGCCGAACCGCCCGTCATAGCCGGTGAACGCACTGATGTCGGCCACCTCGAAGCTCGCGTTGGTCAGGCCGCGCTTTTCCGCCTCACGACGGGCCAAGTCGATGGCGGTCGGTGATGAGTCGAGCCCGACCGTGGTGTAGCCGCGTTCAGCGAGATAGAGCGAAATGGCGGCTTCCCCACAGCCGACATCGAGCACGTCGCCGTGAAACTTGCCGGCCTCGATCAACGCGGCCAGCTCCGGCTGAGGTTCGCCGATGCTCCACGGTGGGCGCACTCCCTGCCCGAGACGTGTGGATTCGCCGCGGTAAACGTCATCGAATTCGAAATCAACTGGTTGAGTCATGCGATCCTGTCTATCAACCTACTTGCTATATGTCAATATGTTTGACATGAACGAGTACGAGGATCAGCCGTTGGGCTATCTGCTCTATCGCGCGATGACGGTGCTGCGGCCGCAGGTAATGGCGGAGCTGGGGCCACTCGGGCTCGGGTTGCCGGAATTCGTGTGTCTGCGAATCCTGTCGATGTTCCCCGGTCAATCCAGCGCCGAGCTCGCCCGGGCCACGAATGTGTCACCGCAGGCGATGAATCTGGTGCTGCGCCGGCTTCAGGACATCGGCGCGGTGACACGGCCGGATACGGTGTCGTCCGGCCGCGCGCTGCCAGCCCGGCTTACCAGCAAGGGCAGAGCGCTGTTGAAGCGCGCCGAAGGGGCCGTGCACGTTGCCGACGAGCGGCTCCTGGCCCACCTCACGGCCGCCGAGCGCCGCGAATTCAAGCGGCTTCTGCACCAAGTGGGTTCCCAACCGGCCGATGGCACCGCCGCTTCGCCG
>NZ_CAXUCH010000052.1:10111-17549 GCF_964249325.1 uncultured Mycobacterium sp.
GGTCGGCGACGTCCGTTTTCGCGGCCAGCTGCAGTCCAATCGCGTTGATGCCGGCCCGCTCCGCCTGACGCAAAGCGATGTTGTGATGGTCGAGTCCGAGGCTGAGATAGGCCGCTTCGCCGCCCTGCTCGAGGTCGTAATCGTCGCCCACAGCCGACGCACGGGGTTCCGGTCAGCTGCGGAGAATGCTATTCTCCGCAGCGAGAGTGAGGTGTGCACGTGGCGCAGGCCCGCGGATCCCAACCTGACCCCGGCGTTTTGGCGCGCTGGCTGGACACCCATCACGCACCCGGCGACGGGGAGCGGCCCATGTTAGAGCCGCTGAGCGGCGGCTCGCAGAACACCCTCTACTTGATTCAGCGCGGTGGCGAGTGCATGGTGTTGCGCATGCCCGGGCCTCGGGCCGACGCGGCCCGCATCGACGGCCTGCTGCGCGAGATTCGCTTGGTGCGGGCGCTGTCCGGCACCGATGTGCCCCATGCCGAGCTGATCGCCGCCGACGATGCCGGCGATCTGCTCGGCATGCCCTTCTACGTCATGCGGGCGATCGACGGGTGGAGTCCGATGGACGGCGGCTGGCCCGCACCGTTTGACACCGACCTGGCGGCGCGCCGCGGCTTGGCGTTCGAACTCGTCGACGGCGCAGCCAAGCTCGGCCGGGTGGACTGGCGCGCCCGGGGTCTGGAGGGTTTCGGCCGCCCGGACGGATTCCATGAGCGGCAGGTCGATCGCTGGCTGGCCTTCCTCGACGCCTACCGGGTGCGCGACCTACCGGGCCTCGACGAAGCCGCCGACTGGCTGCGCCGCAATCGGCCCGCGCACTACACCCCCGGCATCATGCATGGCGACTACCAATTTGCCAACGTGATGTTCGCGCACGGGGCGCCGGCGAAGCTGGCCGCAATCGTCGATTGGGAGATGACCACGGTCGGCGACCCGCTGCTGGATTTGGCTTGGTGTCTACTGGGCTATGACGGTGAACACCCGCGGGCCGACGGCTTCTACCTTGACCTGACCGGCATGCCCAGCCGCAGCGAACTGCTCGAGCATTACGAATGGGTCAGCGGGCTTTCGACGGAGAACATCGACTATTACCTGGTGTTGGCGAACTGGAAGCTCGGCATCGTGCTGGAGAAGACCTACGCGGCCGGCGTACGGACCGGCAAGGTGGACCCGAAGATCACCGAGGCGTTCGGGCCGATGATCCTGCAGTTGATCGCGACCGCTGGGGAGCTGGCCCGGTCGCTGCCGACGAAGGCGTGAAATGGGCTACGCCGACGAACTTTTCGACCTCAGCGATCGCGTAGTGTTGATCACCGGCGGCAGCCGGGGGCTCGGGCGGGAAATGGCGTTCGGGGTCGCCCGCTGCGGCGCCGACGTGGTGATTGCCAGCCGCAAGATGGACAACTGCGTGGCCACCGCCAAGGAGATCGAGGCCGAGACCGGGCGTGCCGTAATGCCCTATGCCGTGCACGTGGGGCGGTGGGATGAACTGGACGGCCTGGTCGAGGCGACGTATGAGCGGTTCGGCAAGGTCGACGTGTTGATCAACAACGCGGGCATGTCACCGATTTACGACAAGCTGACAGATGTCACCGAGAAGCTGTTCGACGCGGTGGTCAACCTCAATCTGAAAGGCCCATTTCGGTTGTCGGCGTTGCTCGGTGAGCGCATGGTCGCGGCCGGCCGGGGGTCGATCATCAACGTCAGCACTGCGGGCTCGCTTCGCCCGGCACCGGACATCGTCCCCTACGCGGCAGCCAAGGCCGGCCTCAACGCGATGACCGAGGCGCTGGCCAAGGCGTTCGGACCGGCAGTGCGGGTCAACACGCTGATGGCCGGTCCGTTTCTGACCGACGTGAGCAAGGCCTGGAATCTGGAGCGGGCGACGCAGAAGCCGTTTGCTCACCTATCGCTGCAACGGGCCGGCGATCCGGCCGAAATCGTCGGCGCTGCCTTGTTTTTGGCTTCGGACGCATCCAGCTTCACCACTGGCTCGATTGTGCGGGCCGACGGTGGAATCCCCTAGCGGCGATCGCAAGCGCGGCACAGCCGAGCGCAGCGGGTCGCCGCCAATGAATCTAAAGGAGGCTTGGGCATGGCGTGGGACTTCTCCACCGAACCAGAGTTCGAAAAGAAGCTCGACTGGATCCGCGAGTTTGTCCGCGAAGAAGTGGAACCGCTCGAGGTGTTGTTCCCCGGCTGCGAATTCTTGCCGCTCAACGACGAGCGACGCAAAATTGTCGACCCGCTCAAACAGCAGGTCCGCGACCAAGGGCTGTGGGCCCCACACCTCGGCCCGGAACTCGGCGGGCAAGGCTTCGGCGCGGTCAAGCTGACGCTGATCAACGAGATCCTGGGCCGCAGCCCGTGGGCTCCGATCGTGTTCGGAACCCAAGCGCCCGACACCGGCAACGCCGAAATCCTGGCCCGCTTCGGCACCCAGGCCCAAAAAGACCGCTATCTTGCGGGGCTGCTCTCCGGGGAGATCTTTTCCTGCTTTTCGATGACGGAACCGCAAGGAGGCGCCGATCCGCGGGTTTTCACCACGCGTGCCGTGCGAGACGGCGGGGACTGGGTGATCACCGGCCGAAAGTACTTCTCCTCCAACGCGTCTGTAGCCTCGTTCTTCATCGTCGTCGCGATCACCGATCCCGACGTGCCGGTCCATCGCGGGGCGTCGACCTTCTTGGTCCCGGCAGGCACACCGGGCCTGGTCATCGAAGCCACCCACCATCTGGCCGGTGCCCACCCGCACGAGCCCGGGCATTCGCTGGTGCGCTACGACGGAGTGCGGGTGCCTTCGGACGCGCTGCTCGGCGAGCCTGGTCAGGGTTTCTTGATCCTGCAGACCCGGCTGGCCGGGGGGCGGCTGCATCACGCGATGCGCTCCATCGGCGTCGCCCAACGCGCCATCGACATGATGGTCCGCCGCGCGAAAAGCCGCTTCACCCAAGGCAGTTCACTAGCCGACAAACAGCTGGTGCAGGCATTCATCGCTGACTCCTACGCCGAGCTGATACCGTTCCGGTTGACCGTGCTGCACGCCGCGTGGCTGATCGATACCGCCGGCGAGCACGCCGCGCGCACCGAGATCGCGGTCTGCAAGATCTTGGCGTCGCAAGTGCTCAAATCGATCGGGTTGAGCGCCATCCAGGTGCACGGTGCACTGGGGCTTACCGACCAGCTGCCGCTGACCAACGTGCTCCTCGGCGGGGTGGCGCTGGGTCTGGCCGACGGGCCCACCGAGGCGCACAAGGTCAATTTGGCCCGGATGCTGCTGAAGAACTACGAGGCTGAGGATCCAGAATGGCCCAGCGAATTGCTGGACAAGCGCGTGCAAGCCGCTCAGGCGAAGTATGGCGACCTTGTCGAGCGGATTCCGGCGCTGCCTGATTCGCCATGAACAGCAGGGTCGCCGCTGCGGTGGAACGGGCGCTCGACGACCGTCAGCGCGGGGCCACCGAGGAAGTGGAACGCATCCTGGCCGCCGCAGTGCGGGTGATGGAGCGCGTCGCACCGGAGCCCCCGCGCGTCAGCGACATCGTCGCCGAAGCCGGCTCGTCGAACAAGGCCTTCTACCGTTACATCGCCGGCAAAGACGATCTGATTCTGGCGGTCATGGAGCGCGGGGTGGGGATCGTCGTCTCCTATCTTCAGCATCAGATGGCCAAGGAATCTCGCCCGGCGGACAAGATCGCGCGCTGGATCGAGGGCACGCTCGCGCAAGTCGCCGACCCTCATCTGATCAGCATGAGCCGTGCGGCGGCCGGACAAATGTCGGCCAGTGTGAATGTCGACGAGATCATGCGACCGCTGCGGGATCTGCTGACAGAACCGGTCGCCGCGCTCGGAGGAGCCGACCCGGAGCGGGACGCCGACGCGGTGTTTCTCTGTACAGCCGCAGCGATGCGCCGGTATGTCGGGTCCGCGGACCGCCCCAGCCCGGACGACATCGACCACCTGATGCGATTCTGCTTGCGCGCGCTAGGCGTAACGTGATGCGCGCTGTTGTCTGCCGTCGATACGGCCCGCCCGAGGGTCTAGTCCTCGATGAGGTTCCTGACCCGACGCCGGCTGCGGGTGAGCTGGTAGTCCGGGTGCGCGCCGCGGCGGTGAACTTCCCCGATGTGCTGCTGATCGACGGCAAATACCAGGTCCAGATTGCCGTGCCGTTCACTCCGGGCAGCGAATTGGCCGGCGAGGTGACAGCGGTTGGTGACGGTGTCGGCTTCGTACCGGGCGACCGGGTGAGCGCTACCGCGTTCGTGGGCGCGTTCGCGGAAAAGGCGCTGGTTCGCGCCGAGTCGGTGTCGGCGATACCGGATGGCGTCGACTTCCCCGCGGCGGCTGCGTTCGGTGTCACCTATCGCACCGCCTACCACGCGCTGCGGTCGGTTGCTCAAGTGGCCGAAGGCGATTGGGTCGTCGTCCTCGGCGCCGCCTGTGGGGTGGGGCTGGCAGCGGTCGATTTGGGGGTCGCTCTACAGGCTCGGGTGCTGGCGGCGGCGTCGAGTCGGGAAAAGCTCGAGGTGTGCCGGCAGCGCGGCGCCGAGGCGATTGTCGACTACGACCGCGAAGATCTACGAGCGCGGATCCGTGAGCTCACCGGTGGTGGTGCCCGGGTGGTGATCGACCCGGTCGGTGGCCCGTACGCCGAGCCGGCGCTGCGTGCACTGGGCCGCGGCGGGACCTTTGTTACCCTGGGTTATGCCGCAGGTGTGATTCCCGCGATACCGCTGAACCTCGTTCTGCTCAAAGGCATTACGGTTCGCGGCATGGAAATCCGTACGTTTCACGAGGATCACCCGGACGCTGCCTCTCGCGACATGCGCGAGCTGCAGCAGATGTTCGCCGACGCTCGGGTCCGGCCCTACATCGGTGCGCGGTTCCGGCTAGGCGACACCGCCGCGGCGTTGCGATATGTGGCGGACCGCAAGGCGATCGGCAAAGTGGTCATCGACGTCGATTGACGGGTCTCGGTCCCCAGAGACGTGCGTTGTGCCCGGCTATCAGCGATTTCCAGCTAGCAAATCGCTAGGCGGCGGGCACCTCATGCACGACTCGTTGTCGAAATCCGTTGTGCCACAGTCATGCAATCGATACGGTTGCGCCGGAACGAAACCACTCAATCAGCCGGGCATAACAACGGCGGCGCCCCGCGGACGCCGCCGTCAACTTGACCCGATTCCGTTATGGACAGGTCACGTCAACCTCGAAAGGCTTGCTCACCATCCCCGACATCGGATCAGACGGGTTCATACCGGTCGCCGTGCCGCTGAACTTGTAGCCGTTGCCGTTCTTGGTGGCTTGAGCGTTGGCCCCAGGGCTGCCCTGCTGATATGCGAGCTGAACGCCGTTCACTTTGCCAAGCGAGATCTGGTGAATAGCAGGCGGATCTGCGTCGGTGGCTTGCACCGCGACATTATTGGGCGAACCGGGCTGACCGATCCCGATTTGCAGCTGGCCGCCAGCCTTCTGACAGGTGACCGGACCGTTGACGTTCTGGTCCTGGCCATCGACCACCACCTTGGCGTGGCCCGAAGTGCTGACCTTTTGGCCGCCGCCGCTGGAACAACCAGCAACGGCTGCGACGATTATCGCCGCGCCCCCAAGGACCCCGGCCCAACGATTCACCACTGTCTCCTTTTTGTCGTGGCCCGTCAACTGCGGGCCGCCGCAAGCAGTATGTGGTTCGTTTGTCCAACTGTGTTGGGGACGGTGAAAAATTGACGCCCCCCAGGTAAATTATGTTTCCTGCGGCGGCGCAACGCTGTGCCGGTGAGCCGCTATCGGGGACCGAATCTTGCGGTCGCTCTTATTAGTTGGCACGTAACGCGTCATCCACGTCGACCATCTCGCCGCGGCTTGGCGATCGCGGGTTTCTAGTGGTGGTTAGTGAGTGGCAACCGCACGGTGAATTCGGTGTGGCCAGGGGTGCTCTGTACCGAGATTGTCCCGTCGTGGGCTTTGACCACAGCCGAGACGATGGCCAGTCCCAAGCCGGTGCTGCCACCCTTGCGGGATCGTGACGTGTCGCCGCGGGCAAACCGCTCGAAGACCTCCGACTGCAATCGTTCGGGGATCCCGGGACCGTTGTCGATCACTTTGAGCACAGTGTGTTTCGGTTCGGTGGTCAGCCGTGTCGTCACCACTGTTCCGGGGCCGGTGTGGATGCGGGCGTTGGCGAGCAGATTGGTCACTACTTGGTGCAGCCGTGCTGCGTCACCGAGGACCACCACCGGCTCAGGCGGCAGGTCCAGTTCCCATTGGTGATCGCCTCCGGCGACGTGCGCGTCGCTTACCGCGTCGACTGCCACCCGGGAAAGGTCTACTGGCTTGCGTTCTAGGGGCCGACCGGAATCCAACCGCGCAAGCAGCAGTAGGTCCTCGACGAGGCGGGTCATCCGCTCGGTCTCGGATTCCACGCGACTCATCGCGTGGGCGACCGCGTCGGTGTCGGCGTGCATGCGTTGCGCCAGCTCTGTGTAACCACGGATCGCGGCCAGCGGGGTGCGCAGCTCGTGGCTGGCGTCAGCGACGAACTGGCGGACCCGGGTCTCGCTGGCCTGCCGGGTCGACAACGCGGTCGCGATGTGGTCGAGCATCCGGTTCACCGCCAACCCGAGCTGGCCCACTTCGGTGTAGGGGTTGGCGTCCGGTTCGGGAACTCGGACCGGCAGTGCCACCTCGCCGCGGTCCAACGGCAAGTCGACAACTTCGCCGGCCGTTTGCGCCACCCGTCGTAGCGGTGCCAATGCTCGCCGGATGATCACGATGCCGGCGGTCGTCGCGGCGGCTAGCGCGATCACCGTGACGACCCCGAAGATCATGAGCATCCCAATCAACGTGGAATCGACGTTGGACATCGGCAACCCGGTAACGATGACGTCTTTACCGTGCCGCGCCGGGGCAGCCACTAAGCGGTAGCGGCCGAGCCCGTCGAGCTCACGGGTGACCGGGGTGCGGGCACTGGAGATCGCCGCCAACTGGTCCCTGGCGGTATCGGTCACCGCCGCCCGCGATCCTGTGCTGGTCAGGTAACCGGCATTGACTGGCGACCCGTTGCCGACGACGGCGGCGACCATGCCGACGGGCTGGCCCGGGGCATCCAGAAACCGTGGGCCCGGCCCCGGGATTGGCACTCGCGGATGCCGCCACGGCGCCGGTGGTGGCGGCGGCTCGCCATAGGTCGTCGCCGAGCGGTGCGACGCACCCTGCAGTTGCTGGTCGAGCTGCCCCACGAGGTAGCGGTACAACGCCAGCTCGGTTACCGCGCCGATTCCCACACACACTAGGGCCAGCACGACGACCTGACCGGCCAGCAGGCGTAACCGCAGCGACCAGATTCGTCGCGTGCTAGCGGGCCGGCTTGAGGACATAGCCGGCGCCGCGCAGTGTGTGAATCATAGGCTCGCGCCCGGTGTCGATTTTCTTG
>NZ_CAXUCH010000052.1:17559-23560 GCF_964249325.1 uncultured Mycobacterium sp.
AGATGTAGAGCTCGACGATGTTGGAGCGGCCGCCGAAGTCGTAACTCCACACCCGGTCCAGGATTTGCGCCTTGCTCAGCACCCGCTTGGCGTTGCGCATCATGAACCGCAACAGCTCGAACTCGGTGGACGTCAGCGCAATCGGATCGCCGCCGCGAGTGACCTCGTGGCTGTCCTCGTCGAGCACCAAGTCGCCGACCACAATCTGCGCCCCGCTGTCCACCCTCGTCACCCCGGTGCGGCGCAACAAGGCACGTAGCCGCAGCACGACTTCTTCGATGCTGAACGGTTTGGTCACGTAGTCGTCGCCGCCGGCGGTCAGCCCGGCAATGCGGTCTTCCACCGCGTCTTTCGCCGTCAATAGCAGCACCGGCAGCTGCGGATTCTGTTCACGCAGTTTGCGCAGCACATCCAAACCGCTCATGTCCGGCAGCATCACATCGAGAACCACGACGTCGGGCCGATGGCTGCGGGCGACGGTCATTGCCGACGACCCGTCGCCGGCGGTGGTGACTTCCCACCCCTCATACCGCAGTGCCATCGACACCATTTCGGCGAGAACGGCTTCGTCGTCGACCACCAGCACGCTGATCGGATCGCCGTCCGCACGGCGCATCACCACACGCTCGGCCGAGGTGTTGGATTGCGTCACAGCTTCCCACTCTCCGGACAGGAATGAGCCGATGCTGTGCCAATCCTATGGGTTAGCTGTGAGAACAGCCGTGCGACACGAGCGCGCGAATCAGCCCCACGTAGCGGCAGCGCGCCTCGGCGCCGCTAGTACCAATAGCGTCTGCCCGCCACCGGCCGTCCGACCGCGCCCAGGATCCAGAGGATGGCGCCGATGACCAGCAAGATGATGCCGATCGTCCACAATATGGAGATTTTGAAGATAAACCCGAGGATGAGAAGGATCACTCCGAGAACAATCATCACGGCTCCATTTCAGTGAGGGGTTCGATGTCGACTGTCTGCATCGAACTGGACTCTGACGAAGGCTAAGTGACCTTCGGGGTTAATACCAGTAGCGTCTGCCGGCCACCGGACGTCCCACCGCCCCCAGCGCCCAGAACACAGCTCCGATTACCAGCAAGACGATGCCCAGTACGAACAACCAGTGAACAGTTTTGAAAACTATCCCAAGAATGATCAAAATGACACCGAGGGCGATCACGACGACTCCATTCCAATCACGTGTCCGATGTCGATTCCGCGCATCGAACTCGGTTGCGGCAAATTACAGTTGACTTTCGGATTGACACCGGCGTAGTTCAACGGACCTGCAACCACAGTGAGCGCCACGTTTCCCGCGGTCGCGCAGCTTGTGTCGCCTCCCTTGAAGTAATCGCGTTGCCACGCTGCGAGCACCCCGATCAACAGCCACACCAGCACAACCACGCCGATAATTCCGCCGTACCGCATGATGACCTCCGCAGTGTTCAGCCGAATCTGTCAAAATAGCGTACCCCCGCAGCAAACCGCCAAACATCACAATCTGAGCTCAAAAAGCTCGCTGTCGGCAGGATCCCACGGTCATGCGGCGATTCCTGCTAGCCGCTTGTAACGAGCTAACGACACCGCCTGCACTGCTGACTTCTGCTACAAGTAGCGACGTCGGAATACAGCACTATCGTTGAAAAACGCTGTGTTCGCGAAGGAATCCTCTCGGACGTACCGGGCGACTGCAGCTAGCCGGTTAGTCGGCCACCCGCTGAGCGGAAACGAAAACCGTTGGCGGCAAGGATTGCTCATCAGGAATGCTGCGACCATAGCGGGCCAGCATCTGCGTCATGGTCACTGAAGACGCATCCCAGCCGTGCCGGCGCAGCCAGTCGGCGACGTCGGTGCGTTCCTCGGCGTACCACAGCTCATCCACGTCCGGTATCTCGGTGTCCGTCAGACGTGCGGCCGCGGCCCGCAGGCGCTGGGTTCGCTGCCGCTGGCGTGCTAAGCGTTCAGGAGCGAGGAAATCCCCGGCGGGCGCGTTGACGGCCAACCAGCTGCCAGCGGGGCTTAGCGCATGGACACGTTCGATCAGCACATCCTGAGCCGACGCGGGCAGGTAACGCAGCAGTCCCTCGGCCAACCACGCGCTTGGCTGGGATTCGTCGAATCCGGCCTGCCGCAAATCTGTTGGCCAATCCTGCCGAAGATCGACGGGGACACTCACCTGGCGAGCTGCTGGCGCAACGCCGTGCCGCTGCAGCGTCGTCGATTTGAATTCCAGCACTTTCGGCTGATCCAGCTCATAAACCGTCACTCCGTCCGGCCAGCGCAGTCGCCAGGCGCGCGCATCCAGGCCCGCCGCGAGAATCACCATCTGCCGAACTCCGGTCTGCGCGGCATGGAGGAAGAACTCATCGAAAAACGCTGTGCGAACAGCCATGAAGTCGGTCATCGCCTGCAACCATGCCCGCACATCGGGTTCCGCGTCGACCGGAAGACTCGAGTACAGACTCCAAATCCCTTGGCCGGCGGCGTCGACGAACATTCGCGCGAACGGATCATTGATCAGCGGGTCGTCGCTCTCGGTCTCTGCCGCCCGCGCCGCGGCGACACCCAACGCTGTCGCTCCCACGCTTTCGGTTATGTCCCACGAGTCGTTGTCGGTTCGCGGCATTGCGATGCCCTCCCATCTGCCAGCAGTTCCGGACAGTACCCTTGCGTCCTGAACGCCAGCTGAACCGTCACTGTGCGTAGGTCTATGGCTGATGTGCGGCCAGCCACTCGGCCGCGCGCCGTTTCGACGCCCGTGACAGCCACGCGTCCTGGATGAGCTCAGCCAGCTCGGTTCGGCTGATTTCGGCTAACCGGCTGGCCCGCACCAGGACCGACGGATGACCGTCGAACCGGTCGGTGGTGAAGAACGGTGTATCGGGATCCTGCACCAGTGCCAGCTTGTCGCTCTCGGATTCCACCCACAGCATGATCACGTCGGAATAGCGCTCACCGGTCTCGGGGTCTACGGCGTCGGGCTGCGGGGTGCGGAAGAACACAAACGACTTGCCGCCAACCTGGTAAATCGCGTTGCCTTTTGGTCCTTCGATGCGCCGGGTATGCGGCATTGCCGCGGCGATCTGGTGAACGTCGCTGAGACGTGCTGGACGCTCCGCCATGGGCTTAGGACTGCTGGAGAAGCTCGGCCATAGCCGGGATGATGGTCTGCAGTGCCTTGAGCGGTCGCAGCATCACCTTGAACGACACGATCTGCTGCTCGTCGTTCCAATGGATGACGTCGATGCCGTTGACGTAGATGCCGTCGACGGTGGCCTCGAACTCAAGGATGGCCGATTGCTCCTTGTACCACTGTTCGACGTAGTGAAAACCATTGCCGCCCAGTAGCTTTGCGGCCGCCTTGAGATAGGCGGCCGTTTTCGCGCGGCCTTCCTGTGGAGTGAACACCGCGGGCGAGAAAAACACCGCATTGTCGGCGAGCAGCGCGTCGAGTTCGTCGGTGCGGCGGTTTTCGATCATGTCGATCCAACGTTGGATCACAGGTGGTGTCATACCGCGATCCTCGCAGACTGTCCGGCTGGGTACCTGGCTGGACTAGCGGCGTTCGTGCTGGCGTAGCTTCTGCGGCGTGGACCTGAAAGCGGTAGCGGAATGGATGTCGAAGCAGGGCTTAGGCGAGGGGCCGCTGGAGGCCGGCATCGAGATCAGCGGCGGGATACAGAACATCATGCTGCGGTTTCGCCAATCGGGGCGGGAGTTCGTGCTGCGGCGCGGCCCGCAGCACCTGCGCCCACGCAGCAACACTGTCATCCTGCGTGAGACTCGGGTGCTGGCCGCGCTCGCCGACACCGAGGTGCCGCATCCACACCTGATCGCCACCTGCGACGACACCTCGGTCCTTGGTGATGCGGTGTTCTACCTGATGGAGCCGGTCGACGGGTTCAACGCCGGCCAAGAGCTACCGCAGCTGCACGCCAGCGATGCGGATGTGCGCTACCAGATGGGGCTGTCGATGGCCGACGCGCTGGCCAAGCTCGGCGCTGTCGACCACATCGCGGTTGGACTGGCCGACTTCGGCAAGCCAGAGGGTTTTCTGGAACGCCAAGTGCCGCGCTGGCTTTCGGAACTGGAGTCGTATCGCGAATTCGAGAACTATCCCGGCCCCGACCTTCCCGGCGTCAACGACGTCGCCAAATGGCTCGAACAACACCGGCCGTCGTCATGGTCCCCGGGCATCCTGCATGGCGATTACCACGCCGCCAACGTGATGTTCTCGCGCACCGGCCCGGAGGTCGTCGCAATTGTCGACTGGGAGATGTCCACGATCGGCGACCCGCTGCTGGATCTGGGGTGGCTGCTGGCCACCTGGCGCCAGTCCGACGGGTCGAGCGTATTCAGTCATACGCTCACCGAGAAGGGTGGGCTCGCCAGCACCGACGACTTGCTGGAGCGCTACGCCGCCAACACCACCCGCGACCTGTCGCACGTCACCTGGTACACCGTGTTGGCCTGCTTCAAGCTCGGCATCGTGATCGAGGGCACGCTGGCTCGCGCGTATGCGGGCAAGGCTCCCAAAGAGGTCGGTGACCAGCTGCACGCAGCGGCGGTGTGGTTGTTCGAGCGCGCGCTGATGCTCTTGCAGGGACAAAGCTGATTGCTGGTGCAGACACCGTGACGTCAGCCGCCCGCGACGGGCTTGGCGGGAGAGAGGAGCAACTCCGGTGACAACACCGAAGGAGACAGTCGAGGAGTTCGTCGCGGCGTTCGTCTCGGCGTGGCCGGATAGGGATGCCGCTCGAGTTGCATCTTTCTTCAGCGACGACGCCGTCTACCACAACATCCCCATGGAGCCGGTCGACGGCCGGAAAGCTATCGAAGCGACCTTAGCCAGCTTCATGACCATGGGTGGACAGGTGCGGGTGGACGTTGGCCACATCGTCGCCGAAGGCGCGATCGTGATGGTCGAGCGCGTCGATCACTTTGTGGGCGACCAGCGAACGATCACCTTGCCGGTCGTCGGCGTTTTCGAGGTGCACGACGGGAAGATCACGGCTTGGCGCGACTACTTCGACTCCGCAAGGCTAGGTGGGGCTGGGTGAGGATCGTGAAACCAACTGAGGGAACCGGATGCGTCGGAGAAGGCCGCACAAGCGGCGCCTTGGTGCGGCAATCACATCGCCTACAGCGTCTGATCCGTAGACGATGTGCAACGAATACCCCAACCCCCGGAGAGTGCAGTGATTGATGTGGACGTCTTTGTGCCCGCGCATGAGCGCGCCCGAAGGGATTCGAACCCCCAACCTTCTGATCCGTAGTCAGATGCTCTATCCGTTGAGCTACGGGCGCCTGTGTTCAGTTATCTCGGTGGCTGAAGGGTCAGCCCGCGGCGGAGGCGAGAGGATTTGAACCTCCGGTCCCCGTTTAAGAGGACAACTCATTAGCAGTGAGTCCCATTCGGCCGCTCTGGCACGCCTCCCTTGGACTTTCTGAGGGTACCTGAAAGCCGCCCGACGACAATGCCGACCGTCCCGCGGCGCAAAGGGCCAGCCTGTTAGCTCCTGAACCGCCGCGGCATACCGCGTACCGCGTCGACATATGCTGTCGACGTGACCGCCCGCCTCCGCCCCGAGCTGGCGGGCCTTCCAGCATATGTGCCGGGCAAAACGGTGCATCGGGCTATCAAGCTGGCCAGCAACGAGACCGTGTTCGGGCCGTTGCCCAGCGTTCGGGCGGCCATCGAAAAAGCCACCGACATCGTCAACCGCTACCCGGACACCGCCTGCACGGAGCTGAAATCGGCGCTGGCCAGACACCTCGACTCGCTCACCGGCACGACGGGTTGGGCTCCCGAGCACGTCGCTGTGGGTTGCGGTTCAGTAAGCCTGTGCCAGCAGTTGATCCAGATCACCGCGTCGCCGGGTGACGAGGTGCTATATGGCTGGCGCAGCTTCGAGCTCTACCCGATACAAGTGCAGGTGGCTGGCGCCACCCCAATCCAGGTGCCGCGGACTGACCACACCTTCGATCTGCACGCCATGCTCGCCGC
>NZ_CAXUCH010000053.1:0-10761 GCF_964249325.1 uncultured Mycobacterium sp.
GCCGAGACCGATCAGCCTCCGCCCGAAATGTGGCTCGACACGCTACAACTCGATGGTGAAACCGCGGAAGGGGCGAGCTTCCACCGCATTTGCTTCGGGCTCGCCGCCGGGGGTGTCGGCAACCGGTTCTACGACAAGTACTACGCCAACCCCGAGCATGGCCGCGGGGCCGTCGCTCGAGTGATCGCTCGGTTGTTCGGCGACTACCTAACCGGCAAGGTTGCTCCCGGCCGCTTGAACAGAGACAACTGGGCATCCCAGCTGTTCGTGCCGACGCACGCGCGCGTCGTCATCGACGGCGAGGAGGTCCCCACGCGCGCACACAGGTTGCTGCATGCCGGCGCGATCGACCTCCGTATCGGCGGTCCGTTCCGACTCTTCCCAAAGGCATCCGCACCTGGTGCGCTGCATTTCCAAGCCGGGGAGTTGAGACCATCGCTGATCGCCGTTCAGCTTCCCGCGGCGCTCACTAAAGGTACGGTCCACGGCTCTACGGTGCGTGACATCAACGGCCGGGAGATGAGCATCGAGGCCGAGGACGAGCCGCTATCGCCGATTATCGATGGTGAGCGTTTCGCCGGCATCGTCAAGCTCACGGCGAGGGCGGGGCCGCGCATCCGCATCGCTCAGGTCACCGGCTCAAATGCGGGACTCCGCCCCGGCGCAAAACACACGTGACACCAACGGAAGCGATCCGCCGTGAGCTCATCGCCGAGCGCGGATGGCGCGCGTGATCTGGGCGGAGAGTTTGGGGTCGCTCAACAGCTGGTCGACAAGCGCGGAGAGCACCTCTTGTCCGGTGACGCGGGCGAGCCCGAGCCGGTCGGCGGCCTCGCGCTGCCAGATGTCGAGCGCGCGGTGCTGGGCGGGTGAAAGGTCGACGGTTCGGCGTGTTTTCGTGACGCGTGTTCGTCCCAGGATGACGGGTTCGGTTGGCGCCGCCGCAACGGCGGGAGTAAGTGGCGTAGCAGCGTGTGTGCGCGACCGGTCCGCGTCGGCGTTCATGTGGCGACCTCCCCTGAACGGCAGTATTCAGTATGTCAGTATATCAGTTCAGTGCGTCCGTAGATCATGAATGACGGACGTGAGGTCTGGCCCTGGCTGCGGGGCGCAAGGAGGGTCGACCCGGCCGGCGATCTGGCCCGCCAGGCGGCGTGGCGATGCAGCCTAGGCGTACCCGTACTCTCAGCCCCCGCAACGCCTCACTTCAGCTGCTGCGAGCACCATGGGAAACCAATCACTTCGGAAATAATCAAAACAATTGCTAAAGTGTCAGAATTGTGATGATATAAACCACAAAACCAGTCCGAGTTTCGTTTGCGTTAGTTCTTTAATCGCCGCGATAGCAGACGGTTTCTGCAACGTCGCCTCTGCGAATCATACTTAAATACGGGAATTAGTAGATCCGTAGGTCAGTATCCCCGTATCTACGCTCTGCACGCGGCTGTCAGCTGGAGCGATACGTTCTGATCTACTGATACCAGTATCTACGGAGAGGCCTGCTCAGCGAGTCTGCGCCGCTTTGGCATTCGCCGGAAAGTAGTGCCGTCGGACCCCGCAGACTACCGCTCACTTACCGAATGATTAATTAGCCTGGGAGAGTGTTGTGAACTGGATGTATAGTGGCTATAAAGCGTTCTGCAGCTTTGCTTGACATTCCTTACCGGCGGTACGATCAATATTACTGACGTAGTGAGCGAAGTTGTTCTGTTGATCTCGGTCGAGACCGACCTGGAAAGGGGATACTCCGACGATGGAGACGCTTATCGACTACCTGCGGACCTGGGAACAGCGTAGGCCGGACCAGATCCTCTACCGGTTTGTCGACGTCGACGGCCGCGAGATCGAGCACTACACCTACCAAAGCTTCGCCGAACGGACGCGTGAGCTGGCGTCCTACTTGTTCGCCGAAGCGGGGTTGAGGCGGGGAGATCGGGCGCTGCTGGTCTACCCGCCGGGCCTGGAGATGGTGGCGGCATTCATCGCCTGCGCGCGTATCGGGGTGATCGCCGTACCGGTCAGTCCTCCTCTACCAATGGCTTTCGAATCGGGGCTGGCCAAGCTCAGCTTCATCGCGCGGGACTGCCAGGCCAAGGCGGTGCTGTCGACTAAGCAGTTCGAGTACGACTATCGCCAGCTGCTCGGCTACCGGTCAGGCGGGCTGCCCTGGCCGGACGCCGAGCAGCCCCCGGAACTGCCGTGGTTCGCCACGGACGGCACCCAGGACTTCGGCGGCGGCCCGGTAGCGGATACGCCTGGCCCGGTGCTCTTCCTGCAGTACACCTCCGGGTCCACGAGCGATCCCAAGGGGGTTATCGTCAGCCACGCCAACATCATCGCCAACGCCGCTGCCTTCACGGGCAGTGAAGTGGCGGTCAGCTGGCTGCCGCAGCACCACGACATGGGGCTGATTTCCGCTTACTTGTTTGTGTTGGTGGTCGGCGGCACCACGCATGCGATGTCGCCGCTCGACTTCCTCAAGCGGCCATCTGCCTGGCTTCGTCTCATCAGCGAAGTGCACGCCACCCACACGCCGGCGCCCAACTTTGCGCTCGAGTACTGCCTGCGTGAGGACAAGCTGCCTGAGTCCGAGCTGGCGGGGATCGACCTGAGCAGCCTCGAGAGCTTGGTCATCGGGGCCGAGCCGCTGCGGGCCAAGAGCTTCACACGTTTTCGGCAGCGGTTCGCCCCCTACGGTCTGCGGCCCGACGCGCTGACGGGCGCATACGGCTTGGCCGAAAACACCCTGATCGTGTCCCTCCAGGGGCGCCAGACGCTGGCTTTGAACAAGCGCGGGCTGGCGCAAAATCTGGTCCGGGTGGAAAAGGCCCTGCCCGCGAACAACAACCAGGCCCCGGTGGTGAGCTGCGGCAAGCCCCTTGTCGGGAACACGGTCCGCGTCGTCGAGCCTCAAACGCGACAAGACCTGCGCGAGGGCCGGATCGGCGAGATCTGGGTGGCCGGGGCATCCAAAGGGGGCGGCTACTGGCGCCGCCCAGAGAATACCGAAGAGACGTTCGAAGCCCGCATCGCGGGCGACGATGAACACACCTACCTGAGGACCGGCGACCTCGGCTTCCTGTACGAAGGTGAGCTGTTCGTCTGCGGCCGCACCAAGGACCTGATCATCGTCCGCGGGGTCAACTGCTACCCCTCCGACATCGAAGCGATCGTGGAGCGGTCGGCCGGTCAAGTCCGCGACGGCTGCGTCGCCGCCTTCTCGGTCGAGCGCGACGACCAGGAAGTGCTGGTGGTGGCCGCCGAGGTGCGGGACGAACAAGCACTCCCCGACGCCAAAGTCCTGGCGCGGGCGATCCGCAGGCACGCCCACGTCGATCCGCACACCATCGTGTTCCTGCCGCCGCGCAGCATTCCCAAGACCACCTCGGGCAAGATCAGGCGCGCGCAGACTCGTCAGCTCTGGCTCGACGGGAAACTGCCCGTACTGGCGAGCTACACCCACCAGAACCGCGAGGCGCCGGACACAACCGCGGGTCCGCTGGAACGCTTCCGCAATCTCGTCGAGAGCTATGACCTCACCGGGGACGAGGAGTGCTCCTTCGCCGATCTCGGCATCGACTCGCTGGCCCTGGCCGAGCTCCGATCGGACCTGCACGCCTTGCTGGAAGAGCACGGCGCGGGAGAGCTGGCCGAGGAGGTCAACACTCGCCTGCTCCAGCGCCTGACGGTCGCCGAGTTCTTCCGGCTCATGCGCCGATTCGCCGACGGCTCCGGCCAGCCGCTGAATGAGCTGCGTCAGGCGCTGGATCAGATTTCCGTCGAGTACGAGGAATACGAGACCGCGCGGATGCGCGCCGACGCACAGCTGCCGCTGCCGGAGCTGCCACCCGCGCGAGAAGGCGCGCCACGCGACATCTTGCTGACGGGCGCGACCGGGTTTCTGGGGCCGTTCCTGCTGAGCAGCCTGCTCGGCCAGACGTCCTACACCGTCCACGCGCTGGTCCGCGCCAATGATGCGGCACATGGCCTGGACCGCATCGTGGCCGCGCTGCGCCGGGCGCAGCTATGGTCACCGGCCCTGGAAACCGAGATCCGGGCGCGAGTGCGCGTCGTCTGCGGGGACCTAGGCGAGCCTAACCTGGGAATCGGCGAGGCCGCGTTCCATCAGCTGGCCGAGGATGTTGATGTCATCGTCCACAACGGCGCCCTGGTCAACTACGTCCGGACCTACGACGCCCTGCGGCCCACCAACGTGGCCGGCACGTACGAGCTGTTGCGTCTGGCTATGACGGCGCACCGCAAAACCTTCCACCTGGTCTCCAGCACCTTCATCTACGGCTGGAGCACCTTGCCGGTGGTCGGGGAAGACTATGCGAACGAGGAGATGAGCGGTCTGGACTTCGGCTACTCGCAGACCAAGTGGGTCGCCGAGCAGCTGACGTTCGCAGCGCAGCGAAAAGGACTCGACGTGCGCATCTACCGGCCGTCGCTGATCTCCCCCACCAGCGCCGGCTACGGCAGCCAGGACGACATCTATGTGCGGCTCACTGCGTTCATGATCGAGCACGGCGTGGCCGCCAATGCTCTCAACCAGGTCAGCCTGCTGCCGGCAGACCTGATCGCGGATCACATCGTGGCGCTGATGGGCATTCCGAACGAGGACACTGTCTGCGGTCATGTCTTCAATATGACCGCGGATGACTACTACAACCTCACGGACGTCACCCGGCTGTTGTCCGAACGCTACGGCTACCGCTTCACCTACCACGACATTCCGTCGTTCACCGAGCAGGTGAACCGCCGGTGCACGCCGCGCGATCCGCTTTATCCGCTGGTCGATTTCCTCACCCGTTCGGCGGGCAAGATCGAGGCGATGCGGGACAAGCGCTACGACAACACCCAGTACAAGCGCGCTCGTGCGCTGGCCAAGGTCCACCGGCACGAGCCGACGCTGGCCGAGACGGTCGACGACCTGGTCCGGTTCCTGCGGCGGGAGCATCTGATCACCGAGGAGGAGAGGGGGATCCTCGACGGCGACGCAGTAGCCTAGCTACTACAAGGGAGGTCATAACGATGTTCACTGTCGATGACCAGGCAGCGGGTCCGCACGACGCGTCGCTGGATCACGAGCGTATCGTCCTGCAGGCGCGTGACGTCGAATTCGACTGGGGGAAGCTGCCGTTCTACTACGTGCCCAACGAGCCCTTCACCACTCACTTCTGCAACGTGCTGCACCTGCTGCTGCCCGCCGGCGAGGAGTGGATCGTCGAGGTGTTCAAGAAGGCGTTGCCGCTGATCCAGGACGACCAGCTGCGGCTGGACGTGCAGGGATTTATCAGCCAGGAGGCCATGCACTCCCAAGCGCACGCCGGTGTGCTCGAGCACTTCGCCGCCAAGGGCATCGACGTGACGCCGTTCACCGACCAGATCCGCTGGCTGTTTACCAAGCTCATCGGCGACCGGCCACGGTGGAGCGCACGACGACGGCAGAGCTGGTTGGCCGAGCAGGTGTCGATCGTGGCGGCCATCGAGCACTACACCGCGATCTTGGGTGAATGGATCCTCGACACCCCGCAACTCGATGCGCTCGGCGCCGACCCAGTGATGCTGGACCTGCTGCGTTGGCACGGTGCAGAAGAAGTCGAACACAAAGCCGTCGCCTTCGACACGATGAAGCATCTGCGCGCCGGGTATTGGCGGCAGGTGCGCACCCAGCTGCTGGTGACACCGGCGATGCTGTGGCTGTTCGTCCGCGGCGTGCGATTCATGTACTCCGTCGACCCTCACCTGCCGGCGGGCACCAAACCCCGCTGGCGCGACTACTTCCGCGCGGCGCGCCGGGGGTTGGTGCCCGGGCCATTCGAGTTCCTGCGGGTCATCGGCGCGTACTACAAGCCGAGTTTTCACCCGTCCCAGCTGGGCGGTGTGGGACGTGCGGTGGAGTACTTGGCCACGTCGCCCGCTGCTCGCGCGTCGCACTGAGCACTCGCGCCGACGACGATGCAGGGCGAAGCGATGAGGAGGAGCGGCGCCTAGTGGCTGGCACGACCACCACCGTCACCGCAACCGACGGCGTCACCTTGGCTGTGCACCGGTACGGCGAGATCGACCAGCGGCGCCCGACCATCGTGGCCGTCCACGGCTATCCCGATAACCACCACGTATGGGACGGGGTCGCAAGCAAACTCAGTGAGCGCTACAACTTCGTGGCCTACGACGTGCGCGGGGCCGGTGAGTCTTCGGCCCCGGCAGACTGGTCGGGATACCGGTTCCCGCAACTGGTTTCGGATATCTGCGCGGTGGTCGACAGCATCGGGGTGGACGAGGTCCACCTGTTGGGCCACGACTGGGGCTCCATCCAATGCTGGGCGGCGGTCACCGACGACTCGGTCAGCGGCAAAATCGCGTCGTTCACGTCGATCTCGGGACCACACCTGAACTACGCGGGCAAGTTTCTGCGGTCACCGCGCACGCCGCGCGCCGTCGCCGACGTCGCCAAACAGATCCTGGCCTCGAGCTATATCTGGTTCTTCTTATGCCCGGGTTTGCCGGAGATCGCGATCCGGGCCAGGGCGACGGTGAAAGTCTTCGAGGCGGTTGAGCGTATCGGCCGATCGAGCACTCGCAGCCAGCGTCATCCGGCGTACCGGTCCACCCGTGACTACCTCAACGGGCTCAATCTGTACCGCGCCAACATGCCGGCGCCGATGCTGGCGCCGCCGCGGCAGCTCCCGCAGACGGCGGTCCCGGTGCAGGTGCTGGTAGCGCGCAAGGACTATTTCGTCTCGCCTCCCCTGCAGCGGTTCACCGGCTCGATTCCGGCCGGCAGCAGGGTTGTCCCGATCGAGGGCGGCCACTGGGTGGTGACGTCGCGTCCCGACGTCATCGCCCGGCTCACCAGCGAGTGGGTCGACCGGGTCATCGAGGGCGCGTCTGGCGGGGGCGAGTCGGTCGTGCACACCGGGCCGCGTGACGTCGACGGCAAACTCGCGTTGGTCACCGGGGCTGGTGCGGGAATCGGCCGGGCCACCGCCGTGGAGTTGGCCCGCGAAGGCGCCCGTGCCGTCGTGATCGTCGACCGTGACCTGGCTGCCGCGGAACAGACCGCGGAGGCCGTGCGGGCACTCGGGGCCGAGGCCGCGGTCTACCAGGCCGATGTCAGCGACGACGCTGCGATGAACAACCTTGCCGCACAAGTACTTAGCAAGTATGGCGTGGTCGACATCCTGGTGAACAACGCCGGCATCGGGATCGCAGGCCGGTTCTTGGAGACGACGCCGGAGCACTGGGACACCATTATCGCGGTCAATGTCCGCGGGGTGATCAACGGCTGCCGGGCGTTCGGTGCCCAGATGGTCGAGCGCGGCCAGGGCGGCACGATCATCAACGTGGCGTCGGCGGCAGCGTTTCTGCCGTCGAAATCCATGGTCGCCTACGGCACCACGAAGGCCGCGGTGCTCGCGTTGAGCGAATCACTGCGCGCCGACCTCGCCGACGAGGGCATCACAGTCACCGCGGTGTGCCCGGGCTTCGTCAACACCAATATCGCCAGGAGCACCGTCTACGCCGGGATGACAGCCGAGCAGCAGGAGCGGGCGCGGGAGAAGGCCGACGCCGCGTATCGGCGCCGCAACTACACCCCGGAAGCCACCGCCAAGGCGATCGTCAAGGCGATCAAGACCGGCCCGGCGGTGTTGCCGATCGCAGCCGAGTCCCGCGTCGGGTACGCGCTGCGCCGGATCAGTCCCTCCATGCTTCGGCTCTTCGCGCGCTTCGACATTCGACCGACCGCGGCGATCGCAAGCGCGGCGGAGCCGGGCGCAGCGGGTCGCCGCGCAACAACCTAAACGAGGAATGCACTGTGCCTCAGACTATTTGGAGCAGTAGACCCGCCGACCTATACGGTCGTCGCAAGCGTGACCGCATGCTGACCGCATTGTGGGGCGTGGGTGCTCTGTTCGGCGGCTTGGCGTCGGCGTCTCGGTGGACGCCATCGCGGGTCGCACCGGTGCAGCGCACCATCCCGGCGGTGGTGACCAAACGCGAACTGCTCTGCCCCGACGTGGTCGCGCTGACGCTCGCGGACCCTGACGGTGGATTGCTGCCGTCGTGGACACCGGGCGCGCACATCGATGTGCGGCTGCCCTCAGGGCGGCGCCGGCAATATTCGTTGTGCGGGCCGCCCGGACGGCGCACCGACTACCGCATCGCCGTGCGCCGGATCGCCGATGGCGGCGGCGGGTCGGTCGAGATGCACGACACCTTCGACGTGGGCGACACGCTGGTGTTCGAAGGCCCTCGCAACGCGTTCTACCTCGTCACTGACGAGAAGGACGTGCTGTTTGTCATCGGCGGTATCGGAGTGACGCCGATCCTGCCCATGATCCAGCTGGCGCAGCAGCACGGAATCAATTGGCGCGCAGTCTATGTTGGTCGCAGTCGGGACTACATGCCGCTGCTGGACGAGGTGGTGGCGGTGGCACCGGATCGGGTCACGGTGTGGGCCGACGACGAGCGCGGCCGACTGCCCACTGCCGAGGACGTGCTCGCCGGCGCCGACCCCACGACGGCGGTCTATGTCTGCGGGCCGAGCGGGATGCTCGAGTCGGTGCGCGTGGCACGCAACGAATATGCCGACGCGCCATTGCACTACGAGCGGTTCAGCCCGCCACCGGTGGTCAACGGCATTCCCTTCGAGCTGGAACTTGCCCGCTCGCAGCGGGTGCTGGCCGTGCCGTCGAACCGGTCGGCGCTGGCCGTCATGCTCGACCGTGACCCGGCGACCCCGTATTCGTGCCAGCAAGGGTTCTGCGGGACGTGCAAGGTCAAAGTGCTGGCCGGGGAGGTCGATCGCCGCGGCCGCGCCGCCGAGGGCGACGACGAGATGCTGGTCTGCGTGTCCCGGGCGAAAAGCGGCCGCGTCGTGATCGACGCCTGACCGGTACGCCCGGCGCTACTCGGGTCCCTGTCCCTCGACGCCACGGATGGACGCCAGCGTAGCCGCCAGCTCATCCGGCTTGACCAGCACGTCGCGCGCTTTCGAGCCCTCGGACGGCCCGACGATCCCCCGGGTCTCCATCAGGTCCATCAGCCGACCGGCTTTGGCGAAACCGACGCGGAGTTTTCGCTGCAGCATCGAGGTTGAGCCGAACTGGCTGGACACCACCAGTTCGACGGCCTGGAGGAACACGTCCATGTCGTCGCCGATGTCGGGGTCGACGTCCTTGCGCTCGCCGGTGGGTTTGGCGGTGGTGACGCCCTCGGTGTATTCCGGTTCGGCCTGGTCCTTGCATGCGGTGACGACGGCGTGAATCTCCTCGTCGGTGATGTATGCGCCCTGCAGCCGGATCGGTTTGCCTGCGCCCATCGGCAGGAATAAGCCGTCGCCCATGCCGATCAGCTTCTCCGCGCCGGCTTGGTCCAAGATCACCCGGCTGTCGGTGAGCGACGACGTCGCGAACGCCAACCGCGAGGGCACATTGGTCTTGATCAAGCCGGTGACCACATCGACCGACGGGCGCTGGGTGGCCAGCACCAGGTGTATACCAGCGGCGCGGGCCTTCTGGGTGATCCGCACCACCGCATCCTCCACGTCGCGCGGCGCGGTCATCATCAGGTCGGCCAGCTCGTCGACGATCGCGACCACATATGGGTAGGGCCGATATTCGCGTTGGCTGCCCAGCGGTGCGCTGATCTCCCCGGAGCGCACCTTGTCGTTGAAGTCGTCGATGTGACGCACCCGGGAGGCCTGCATGTCCTGATAGCGCTGTTCCATCTCGTCGACCAGCCACCCCAGCGCCGAGGCGGCCTTCTTGGGCTGGGTGATGATCGGGGTGATCAGATGCGGAATGCCTTCGTAAGGCGTCAGTTCCACCATCTTCGGGTCGATCAGGATCATCCGGACCTCTTCGGGCGTGGATCGCGCCAGCAGCGACACCAGCATGGAGTTGACGAAACTCGATTTACCGGAGCCAGTAGAACCCGCGACCAGCAGATGCGGCATCCTGGCCAGATTCCACGAGATGTATTCGCCCTCAATGTCTTTGCCCAACGCGATCACCAGCGGATGGTGGTCGCGCCGCGTCGACGGCGCGGTGAGCACGTCGGCCAACCGCACCATTTCGCGGTCGGTGTTGGGCACTTCGATGCCGACGGCGGACTTGCCGGGGATCGGGGCCAGCATCCGCACGCTCTCGGTGGCCACCGCGTAGGCGATGTTGCGTTGCAGCGCAGTGATTTTCTCCACCTTGACCCCCGGTCCGAGCTCGACCTCGTAGCGGGTGACGGTAGGCCCCCGGGTGCAGCCGGTGACCGCGGCGTCGACTTTGAACTGCTGCAGCACCGACGTGATTGCCTCGACCATGCGGTCATTGGCCGAACTGCGGCGTTTCGGCGGATCGCCTTTGATGAGCAGGTCCATCGACGGCAACGTGTATGGCCCCTCGACCACCCGATCCAGCGGCAGGGTTTCGTGCTTCGGAGCCGCTTTGGCGGCGCGACGGCGCGTACGGGCGGTCGGCTCCGGGATGGTGGGAGTGTCGTCCGGGGGGATCGGATCATCGCTTGGGAGCCACACTTGGGCTTCGTCGTCGCCGTCGTAGCCGTCGGAAAACGGCTCAGCGACAGCATCATCGGCGCCGTCGTACTCGGCTTCGGGGAAGATCCGGGTGCCGAACATGTCCCGCAGCGTCTCGGGGATCTCTCGGATCGTGGTCCCGGTCAGCAGCAGCACGCCGAACAACGCTCCGATGAACAGCAGCGGCGCGGCAATCCACGCGGTCACGCCGTCCGACAGCGGCC
>NZ_CAXUCH010000053.1:10771-23272 GCF_964249325.1 uncultured Mycobacterium sp.
CCGCCGATGGCGAATCCGATGAAACCCGCCGCGTGCCGACGTGCATCGGGGTTCTGCGGAGAGCCGGCCCACAGATGCCACAGTCCGAGCACCGAGAGACCGGCCAGCGCAGCCCCGAGGATCAGCCGGGGCCGAACCTCGGGGTTCGGTTCAGTCCGCATCAGCGCCACGGCCGCCGCAACGGTGCCCACGGGCAGCAGCACGACAGCTGAGCCGATGAACAACCGCAGCGCCGAGTCGACCCATGCCCCGACCGGCCGGGCGGCGTCGAACCATGAGCTGGCCGCGATCACGACCGCGACCCCCAGCAGCATCAGCGCGATCCCGTCGCGGCGGTGGCCGGGGTCGATATCGTGGGCGCGGCCCACCGACCGCGCCGTGGTGCCGGCACCTCTGGCCAACATCAGCCAGCCGGCGCGCACCGCATGGCCGCAGCGCAGCCCCGCGGTGACCAGCAGCGACCGATTGCGGCGTTTCTTCGCTCTTTTCCGGGGCGCGGCCGGTCGTGCCGGCCGGGAACTACCCCGCGGAGCGGCCTTTGACCTGCTCGTTCGGCTGCCGGATCGGGCGACGGTCCTACTTGGCATAACCGCAAGACTAATCGCAAATGCACCATCGGCACCATAAGCCACACTGGTTACGGCCATGCGGGCATCTGCCGTGCATCGACGCTCGGTAGGGTGACAGCGGTCACGCCACAACCAGGGCGGCGACCCGCTACCACCAGGGCGGCGACCCGCTACGCCCGGCTCCGCCGCGCTTGCGATCGCCGCTACCACCTCAGGAGGTCCCGCATGCCTGTCGTCGTCGTCGCCACCATGACCGTCAAACCGGAGTCGGTCGACACCGTCCGCGAGATCCTGACCCGCGCCGTCAAGGACGTGCATGAGGAGCCGGGCTGCCAGCTCTACGCCCTGCACGAGTCGGGCGACACCTTCGTCTTCGTCGAACAGTGGGCCGACGCCGACGCGCTCAAGGCCCACAGCACGGCGCCCGCGGTCACGACGATGTTCAAAGACGCCGGCGAGCACCTGGCCGGGGCGCCCGATATCAAGATGCTGCAACCCGTTGTCGCCGGAGACGCGTCCAAAGGACAGCTGCGGCCCTGATGAGCCCGCGCCCTCTGGACGGAAAGGTCGCGTTCGTCACCGGCGCCGCGCGCGGCCAAGGCCGCGCGCATGCGCTGCGGCTGGCCTCCGACGGCGCCGACATCATCGCCGTCGACCTGTGCGATCAGATCTCCAGCGTGCCCTATCCGATGGCCACGCCCGACGATCTGGCCCAGACCGTCAAACTCGTCGAGGACACCGGCGCTCGCATCGTGGCCCGCCAAGGCGATGTCCGTGATCGCGACTCGCTGGCTGCCGCCGTGCAGGCCGGTCTGGACGACTTGGGGCGGCTGGACATCGTGGTGGCCAACGCCGGGATCGCGCCGATGCAGTCGGGCGCCGACGGCTGGGGCGACGTGATCGTGGACAACCTCACCGGTGTGCACAACACGGTCGAGGTGGCGATCCCGACGATGATCGAGCAAGGCGACGGCGGCTCGATTGTGCTGATCAGCTCGGCGGCGGGACTGGCCGGCATCGGCAGCGCCGATGCCGGCTCGATCGGCTACACCGCCGCCAAGCACGGGATGGTGGGCCTGATGCGGGTCTATGCCAATCTCCTTGCGCCGCACAGCATTCGGGTCAACTCGATACACCCGGCGGGCGTCGACACACCGATGATCAACAACGACTTCACCCGCCAATGGCTCGCTCAGCTCGTCGCCGAATCCGATTCGCCGCCGGACATGGGCAACGCTTTGCCGGTGCAGGTGATGCAACCCGAGGACATCGCCAACGCGGTGGCGTGGCTGGTCTCCGACCAGGCGCGCTATGTCACCGGCATCGCGATGCCGGTCGATGCGGGCTTTCTGAACAAGCGGTAGCGATGGCGCGAAATCCTGCGGCGCAGAACGCTTTCGGCCCGATGGTGCTGGCAGCTGTCGAACAACACGAGCCACCCGGGCCGCGGCTGGTCGACGACGATCTGGCTGCCGCGTTTTTGCCGGCGCGGGCACGGTTGCTCGTGGCGGCGACCCGACCGGCGCTGGTGCGACGTTTGTTGATTGCCGGGATGGAGCGCGGCGGGCCGGGGCTGTGGGCCAACCTCGCCTGTCGCAAGAGCTATATCGGCGACAAGCTTGACGAAGCACGCGACAGCATCGACGCAGTGGTGGTACTGGGCGCGGGATTGGATACTCGCGCTTACCGGTTGGCGCACGACATTCATATCCCGATCTTCGAGGTCGACCAACCGGTCAACATTGCCCGGAAGAAAGCCGCCGTGCGGCGCGCTCTTGGCGAGCAGCCGCGATCCGTTCGGTTGGTGGCGTTGGATTTCGAGCGTGACGACTTGCTCACCACGTTGGCCGAATATGGCTATCGCATCGACTACCGCACCTTCTTCATCTGGGAAGGGGTGACCCAATATCTCACGGCAGACGCCGTGCGAGCGACGTTGGAAGGACTGCGGCCCGTAGTGCCTGGAAGCCGGCTGGTGTTCACCTACGTCCGGCGCGATTTCATCGACGGCGTCAATCTCTACGGCGCGAAGTCGTTGTATCGCAAGGTTAGACAACGACGGCAGCTGTGGCACTTCGGGATTCAGCCAGATGAAGTCGAGGAGTTTCTGGCCGGCTTCGGCTGGCGGCTGCTCGAGCAGGTCGGACCGGAGCAAGTTGATCCAGCGCTACGTCGGGCCGGTCGGCCGCGACCTCACCGCCTCTGAGATCGAATGGTCGGCATACGCCGAGAAGACGTAAAAGCCCCCGATTACAGGCTATTTCGGGGACCTTTGCGTCTGCTCGCTGCTCGTCAGATCTCCAGTACGGTCGGCACGATCATCGGCTGGCGTCGGTAGGTTTCGCCAACCCATTTGCCGACGGTGCGCCGCACCGCCTGGGCAATCCGGATGGGGTCGGTGATGTTTTCTTGGGTGAGCAATTCGAGTTCGTCTTCGACCTTGCGCACCGCGGGCTCCAGTGCTTTGGGATCTTCTGAGAAGCCACGGGAATGTAGATGCGGTGGCGCGGCCACACGACCAGTGCCACGCCGCACCACGACGGTGACAGCAACGAAACCCGACGAGAGGATCAACCGTTCGCCCAGAGTGATGTCGCCGACGTCGCCCATGATCAGCCCGTCGACGAACATCTTGCCGACCGGCACCGCTCCGGCGACGCGGGCCTGCCCGGCGATCAGGTCGACGCTGACCCCGTTCTCCGCCAACAGAACTGACTCCTGCGGTACTCCGGTACGGGCGGCCAGGCCGGCGTTGGCGCGCAACATCCGCCAGGTGCCATGGACCGGCATGACGTTGCGAGGCCGCACCCCGTTGTAGAGGAACAGCAGCTCACCGGCATACGCGTGGCCCGAAACATGCACGCGCGCCTGGGCGTTGGTCACCACGCGGGCACCGATCTTGGCGAGCTCGTCGATCACCCCGTAGACCGCTTCCTCGTTGCCCGGTATCAGCGATGAAGACAATACGATCAGATCACCTGCGGTCAGCGTGATGCTGCGGTGCTCACCGCGTGACATCCGCGCCAGCGCCGACATCGGCTCGCCCTGGGTGCCCGTGGTGATCAGCACCACCTGCTCGGGACGCATCGTTTCGGCCACGCTGATGTCGATTAAATCCGCGTCGGTCACCCGCAGGTAACCGAGTTCGCGGGCGATCCCCATGTTGCGCACCATCGAGCGGCCGACGAGCGACACCCGCCGGCCCAACGCCACCGCGGCATCGATGATCTGCTGCACCCGGTCGACGTTGGAGGCGAAGCACGCCACGATGACGCGGCCGTCGGCGCCCCGGATCAGCCGGTGCAGGGTGGGGCCGACTTCGCTCTCGGAGGGTCCGACGCCGGGGACCTCGGCGTTGGTCGAGTCGCACAGGAACAGATCCACGCCCTCGTCGCCGAGCTGCGACATGCCGGGCAGGTCGGTGGGGCGCCCGTCGAGTGGGAGCTGGTCGAGCTTGATGTCGCCGGTGTGCAGCACGGTTCCGGCCCCGGTGTGCACCGCGATGGCCAGCGAGTCGGGGATGGAGTGGTTGACCGCGAAGTACTCGCACTCGAACACCCCATGCGTGGTGCGCTGGCCCTCGGCGACTTCGCGGAATACCGGTTTGAGTTGGTGTTCGCGGCATTTCGCGGCGACCAGCGCCAAGGTGAACTTCGAGCCGACGACCGGGATATCGGGTCGCAGCTTGAGCAGGAACGGAATCGCTCCGATGTGGTCTTCGTGCGCGTGGGTCAACACCAACGCCTCGACGTCGTCGAGCCGGTCTTCGATATGCCGCAGATCCGGCAGGATCAAGTCGACGCCGGGTTCGTCGTGGGTGGGAAACATCACCCCGCAGTCGATGATCAGCAGCCGACCCAGATGCTCGAAAACCGTCATGTTGCGGCCGATTTCGCTGATGCCGCCCAACGCGGTGACCCGCAGCCCGCCGGCGGCCAGAGGACCTGGCGGCGCGAGGTCTTCGTTCACCTGTAGCTCACCGCAGCACCGAAGCCGCGCGCATGTCGGCGGCCAACTGCTCCACCTGCTGCGCGGAGGCGGGCATCTGGGGCAGCCGCGGCTCGCCGACATCGATGCCTTGCAGCCGCAGGCCCGCCTTGCTCATGGTCACCCCGCCGAGGCGGCTCATGGCATCGCACAGCGGGCTGATTCCGACGTTGATCTTGCGGGCGGTGGCCACGTCGCCGGACTGGAAAGCCGACAACATTTCGCGCAGCTGACCCGCCGCCAGATGAGAGATGACGCTGATGAAGCCGGTGGCTCCCATGGCCAGCCAGGGCAGGTTCAATTCGTCGTCGCCGGAATAGTAGGCCAGTCCGGTGTCGGCCATGAGTTGGCCGCCGCGGTGCAGATCACCCTTGGCGTCCTTGACGCCGACGATGTTGGGGTGGGCCGCGAGTGCGCGGATGGTGTCCGGGTCGATCGGTATCACCGACCGGGGCGGGATGTCGTAGAGCAGCACCGGCAGCTCCGTGGCGTCGGCGACGGCGGTGAAGTGCGCGATCAGCCCGGACTGCGGCGGCTTCGAGTAGTACGGGGTGACCACCAGCAGGCCGTGCGCGCCCTCGGCCGCGCAGGCCTTGGCCAGGTGAACGCTGTGCGCCGTGTCGTAGGTTCCGGCGCCGGCGATGACGCGGGCACGGTCGCCAACCGCTTCCAGCACGGTCCGCAGCAGCGTGAGTTTCTCGTTGTCGCTCGTGGTCGGCGACTCGCCGGTGGTGCCGGATACCACCAGGCCGTCACACCCGGCGTCGACGAGGTGGTTGGCCAGCCGTGCCGCGGCGGCGGTGTCGAGGGAGCCGTCCGAGCCGAACGGCGTGACCATCGCGGTCAGCAGGGTACCCAGGCGGGCGTGGACGTCGAATCCGCCGGTGCTCACGGTCCCCAGGCTACCTGCCCGGGTTCAAGCCTCCGTGGCTAACGGACTCGTCGCGACCTCGGTGCCGTCGGCGAGAGTGGTGATCTCGAAGTCGGCGAACACCGCGGGCGCGACGTCGACGAGCTGGCGCAGGCAGGCGATCGCCAGCCGCCGGATTTCCACATCGGCGTGCTCGCTGGCGCGCATGGCGATGAAATGCCGCCACGCGCGGTAGTTGCCCGTGACCACGATCCGTGTTTCGGTGGCGTTGGGCAGCACGGCGCGAGCCGCTTGACGAGCCTGTTTGCGCCGCAAAACGGCGTTGGGCTGATCAGCTAATTTGGCTTCCAGCTTGGCCAGCAGTTCGGTATAGGTGGCACGGCTGGCGTCGGCCGCCGCGGTCAAAATCTGCTGCAGTTCCGGGTCGTCGCCCATGCCCGGCGGCACAACGATCTGCGAGTCGCGTTCCGGTACGTAGCGCTGCGAGAGCTGTGAGTAGGAGAAGTGCCGGTGGCGGATCAACTCGTGCGTACAGGAGCGCGAGACGCCGGTGATGTAGAACGACACGCTCGCGTGCTCGAGCACCGAGAAATGCCCGACATCGATGATGTGCTTGATGTAGGAGACGTTGGTCGCGGTTTTCGGGTTCGCCTTCGACCAGCTCTGGTAGCAGGCCCGGCCGGCGAACTCGGTAAGCGCCTGTCCGCCGTCGGCGTCCGTGCCCCACGGCACGGCGGGCGGCGCCAAGAACTCGGTCTTGGCGATCAACTGCACGTGCAGCGACGCGGTCTCGGCCACGGCGCTCACGATAGCCCGGCGCCGATGCGCGCCGCGGAGCGGCGAGAGGAGAAGCCGGGCCATCAGACCCAGCCCGGCGCCGATGCGCGCCGCGGCGCCCCCGGCGGAGAAGCCGGGCCATCAGACCCAGCCGACGCCGCCCGGCATCACCGCCAGCGCGCCCACACGTAGGCACTAGTGCCCGCAGGAACTCCAGGTCCGGGCCGGGCCGGGCGTGGGCGAAGGCCTGCTCGAAATACTCCTCGGCGACCAGCAGAATGCCCTCGGCGAATTCGTTGGCGAACGAGATGCTGCCGTAGTGCTCCATCAGCGCGCGCACGTGGTGCACCATGTCGGGTGACCGCTCGGGCCGGGTGCGGCTCAGGTAGTCGTGAACCATTTCCCGGTCCTGGCCCTGCGCGGCCGACAGCAGATGGATCAGCGGGAGGGTCCGCTTGCCCTCGTAGAGGTCACCGAGTATCTCCTTGCCGTAAAGCCGTTCGTCACCCACCAGGTTCAACAGATCGTCGCGGATCTGGAACGCGGCACCGAAGTGAAAACCGAACCGCACCAACGGGCCGAGTTCGGCGGTGCCGCGCGAGCCCACGATTGCTCCGACGCGCAGCGGATGGATGGTGGTGTACCAGCACGTCTTGTGCATGATCAGATTCAGATAGTCGTCGGCCCCGAGTTTCTCGACGTTGTCGAGCTGCCAGCCCACTTCGGTTGCCTGGCCCTCGAGGGTGCGCATCGCCATCGTGTCGAATTCAGCCCACACCAGCTCGGCCAGGTCGCGATCGAGCCGACGGGTCGCCCGCCGCAACACTTGTCCTGCCACCACCGCCAATGCATCACCTGCGTTGAGGGCTGCAGCGATTCCGTGCGTTGCAGCCAAAGTTGGCCTGCCACGGCGCATTTCACTGCCGTCGGCGATGTCGTCATGCACCAGGAACGCGTTGTGCAGCATCTCGATCGCCACAGCAAGACCCAGCAGCTCGTCCGAGTCCGCTCCGAATGCGCGGCCGGCCGACAGACACAGCGCGGGGCGCAACGCCTTACCCGGCCGCGACGGATACGCGCGCATCGGTGCATAGAGCCACTGGCTGGGTTCGCCGTCGGGCATTGCGTCGAGCATTGACCGGCGCACCAGCTTGGCGACCTCGCGCAGGCGTTCGTCGACCACGGACACCAGCGCGGCGCGGTCAGCGGTACTGGTCATGTGCTTGGCAGTCGGACGGTGAGCTGCACCGGAAGCCACAGATCGGGGTGACCACTTGCCAGCACGGTGCCGCGATAAATGCCGGGCCGCGTCTTAGGCGCAACGTCGATTCTGATCGTCACGCCGCGGCTGGATCGTCTGAGCATTGGCACGACGGCGGTGTCGATAACCACCGCACCGGCGTGAATCACATCGCCCTCGTGACTGAGCAGATCACTGCAGCGCAGCCGAACATCCGCGCGGTCGTCGGGTCCCCGGTTGTGCAGCCAGACCTCGGCACTGGCAGAACCGCCCACCGGGGCCTCGAGGTTCAGGGCACCCTTCGCGTCGGGGTTGTTGACGTCGAGAGCCACCGTGCCGCTGCCCTGCTGGATCGCGGAAGGCATTGAGCTGAGCAGGAATTGGCCGGCCATCGACCACCACGCCCGGGTCAGCCGCTCCCATTCCGGTATGCCCGCCTGGCTGTCGTTGGTGGCGGCCTGTCCGTCGCTCTCCTCGACGTCCGATCCCACTGCCCGCACGAATCGGTCGACGATCCGGCTGGCGGCCCGAAAGCCCTCGGCCTGAATAGCGCTGAGTGCACGAACGTTCGCGGCAGGATCGAAAACCGAGGCCCACGGCAGATCGCTGATTGTTCCCTGGTCGCTGCTGTTGCGATTGCCGCCCATCTCGCGATCCACGCCGTGCTGCCCTTCGACGAATTGCCACCGGCTAATCCCGCATCTGGGTATGCTAGCTGCGCAGACGGCCCATGGAGGAGCAATGGCGGCTCTGCCTTCTCTGATGGCGCTTTACGGTGCGCTGGATCCCGCGACATCGGAATTCGAGAGCCGTGCCGTCGCCCACGCCGCCGCACGGTATCTGCCTATCACCGCACGATCCCCTGGATGGTTCGACAACCTCATGGAGGTGTTCGGCAGCCGCACCGCCGAAGCGATTCCAGACCCGGAGAGCGCGCTCGCCGACATTGTGACCGGCGATGACCGGCTGACTGTCCCCGAGTTGTCTCGCCTCGTTTACGTCATCGGAGCCCTTTGCCACACGCCCAGATTCGAGCAGATGACCCTGCGACGCGAAACTCCGTTGGCGCGAGCCCTTGCTCTGGCCGGACCGGACTATGACGAGGAAGCCGGTGGCAATGTCGAGACCGGCGACACCTTGCTGCGGCTTCTCTATGCCGAATTCGAGGCCACCAAAGACTTCGACCGCGTCGTCCGCAGAGCCGTCGTCCAGGGCTTGCTATCGGCTGACGTAGCTGCCGTGCCCCGCTGCATTCCCTCCACGCAGTGGGTCGACGGGTATGAGTGCGTGGTCATCGACACCAGCTTCGGGCGATCGGACATCCACCTGCACAACCTCAAAGACGTGGCCGATCCGCTGAACTGGCACCGCAACTATCCGCACGCGTTCTGTGAGATGGACCAACAGGTTCCTGACCTGCTTCCCAACGGCTGGAGTCGGGTGCGGGAAACGGTCAGTCTGGACTGCCAGCACGGCTGGCCGCGCATGGTCACCCCGCTGGAGTATTACAAGAGCGACCCCGCCCCCGACCAGGCGGTCTTGCAGTATGACCTCGACAAGTCTGGGCTGCCGGCCCCGGGTGACGGCCGGGTCACGGTAGACCGCGGCTTCATCAAGATGTGGGCGACCGGCAACCCGGGGGTATGGGTGCGCACGCGCAAGATCGTCCATATCGACGGGCTGTGGCCAGCCGCACAAGCCATGTTCGTCTGCCCATCTGGATATGCGTGGCAGGCCGCGGAGATGATCTTCGGTAATGCCGAGAACCCACCGGCGGACACCGTGCCCTGGCAGCCGTCGCCGACATCTGCGACAACGGCGTCCACCGGTACGGCTACGGGACCGCAGACGCCAACCACAGGCGGCTCTGTGGCGTCAACGGCGACGCAAACGTGGATCGACTGCCTCAAGGACCTCGCGGACAAGAACCTCCAACTGTCCACGAAGTGGTGGAAAAACCAACTCACC
Organism: uncultured Mycobacterium sp.; assembly: GCF_964249325.1. Lineage (NCBI taxonomy): Bacteria > Bacillati > Actinomycetota > Actinomycetes > Mycobacteriales > Mycobacteriaceae > Mycobacterium > uncultured Mycobacterium sp. The sequence continues at coordinate 20,184 of NZ_CAXUCH010000053.1, forward strand.
GTTGATGATTTGGTCACCTACACCCAAGACGTGGGCGCAGAGATAGCAAGCGCGCCATGGCGGCTCATCCAGGCACTCAGCCAGCCGCCCGACGACGGCACGCCCGGCGGTGACACGTGACCGAACAGCCGTCCCAGACGCCACTCACCGTCGCGCAGGGAGTGCTGGGCCAAATTGCGGCCACCGCCAAGGCGGCGGCCAATGAAGTCGACGCCGGAACATACAGTCTCGACGATCGGATCAAAGCGATGCACCGCCTTTTCGTTCTGTCGGTGCAGGGCTGGGCAGCGTTGGTTCAAGCCGCGGTATCGGGACCGGCCTTCGGCGTGAAATGGGATGCGGCACCGGCACCGTCGGAACCGATAACGGTGGCCGCCAATCCGAACTACCGACGCAATATCGAGGTCGCCACGTCCTTCGCGCAGGTGGGTGATCCATCGACCGTGATCCCAAACCACCAAATCAAGTTCATCCCCGAGGTACTGGACGTGGGCGCGACGCAGTTCCAGATCGCTGTCGAGAACCGCGATCTGAGCGGCAGGTCCTATACCGGCCAAGTCCGGCTCACCACGATCACTCCGGCAGGCACCCCGCCCGGACAGGAAATCCTGCCGATCCCCGATGTCGAACTGTGAACGGCCACACGCCCGCACCGACCATCGACGAATTGCTTGACCGCGCAGTACAAGCGATCAACCGCGGTGACCGCGCCACCGCTAACGCGCTCGCCGGGCGAGTACTCGAAGTCGACGACAACAACCTCGACGCCGAGGAGTTGCTGGCCACCCCGGCGGGCGGCGGAGCGATCCGGCGGCTGACGATCATGTTCGCCGATCTGGTGGACTCGACGGCCCTGTCGACCCGGATCGAGCCGGAGACCTACCGCACCGTCGTCGGACGTTACCGCGACGAAGTGTCGCGCACCGTCAACCGCTACGACGGCCATATCGGTTCCACAAAGGGCGACGGGCTGCTCGCGGTATTCGGCCATCCCACACCGCATGAAGACGATGTCGGACGCGCGGTACGGGCCGGCCTCGACATCACCAGCGAAGTAGCCGGGCTCAGCGAACGGGTGCGCCGGCGGTTCGGCTTCGACATCGATGTGCGGGTCGGCATCCACCGCGGTCTGGTCTATCTGGACACCGAGCAGGACGACGTCTACGGGCTCGGCGCCAATCTCGCGGCGAGGATATGCAGCCTGGCCCAGCCCGGCACCGTCGCCGTATCCGAAGCGGTGGCACGACTTGTCCGGGACAGCTTTCAGCTTGAAGCGCGAGAACCCAAGGCTGTCAAGGGGGTTGACGGCTTGGTTAGCCACTATCGGGCGGTCGCCGAACTCGACCCGACCCGACATGCGCTGGGTCCGCTGGTCGGTCGCCAAAGCGAGCTCGACTATCTGCATGACGCCTGGTCGCAAGCGCTGACCGGCACGTTGAGAAATCCGGGCGTGGTTTTTCTGGGTGAGGGTGGAATCGGCAAAAGTCGCTTGGCCGCAGCGGCCATCGAGATGGCCGTAGGGTCGCACGCTGTCGTGCTGGAATTGTTCGGTTCGCCGTTCCACACCGACACGGGTCTACGCCCGATACGAAAACTGCTGGAAAGACGGTGCGGCATCGGCAGCACATCCGATCCTGCCGAGCGGCTCGCGAAACTCGAGGCCGAAATCACTCAGCTCGGACTGGACCCAGAGACCATGGTCCCAATGTTGGCGCCGGTGCTCGCCATACGGCCCGAGGCAGGTTATCGACCAGCCCTGCTCGAAGGCAGCGCACTGCACAACCAAATCGCCGCCGCCGTCTACGACTACCTGCTGGCCTGCCTGGGCGACGGGGCCGCTCTGGTGGTGGTCGAAGACCTGCACTGGTTCGATCCCGACACGATCGAGGTAGGGCACAAACTACTCGGCGTGGACACCGGTCGCCTGCTGGTCGTTGTCACCGGCCGTGAGCATGCCGCGCTGCCGGACAGTGTGCGCATCTTCGATCTGCAGCCGCTCACCGACGAGCAAGCCGATGAGCTGATCCTTGCTCTTGATCCCGCGATGACGTCGAATGCCCGCGGCGAGGTGCGGCACCGCTGCGACGGGATACCACTCTACATCGAAGAGGTCATGGCCAAAGTCTTAGAGCAACAAGCCGGTTCAGGGGTAACCCAGGTCCCCGACACCCTGTATGAAGCGCTGTTGGCACGGCTGCCGTCGGACAGGAACACCGTACTTGTCGCGCAGGCGGCTGCGGTCATCGGCAGCGTCGTCGATCGCGACCTGCTGCACTCGGTCGTCGATCTGGCCCAAGACGACCTCGACCGGGCCATCCACGAACTCACCGATAGCGGCGTTCTGCAACCCGTGCGCAACAACCTGTGGCGCTTCCGTCATGAGCTTCTGCGGGAGGTCACCACCGAGTTGGTCCCGCCCAGCCTGCGTGGCCGGCTGCACGGCCGGATCGGTGACGTATTGACAGCGGCGTCGACCACCGGCAATCCGGAGTGGCGGTTGGTGGCGCACCACTACGAGGAGGCGAAGCGCTACCACGACGCAGCGTCGGCGTACGAGCGCGCGTCAGTTGTAGCCCGGGACCGTGGGGCTTTGAGCGAGGCTCGCGCCTACCTGGCTCGAGCGCTGGACAACATCGAACGGTCGGCGCCGGGCCCTGAGCGCGACGAACACGAGATCGCTGTACGACTGCAGCGCGGGTTTCTCACATCGGTGGCCATGGGACATGCCAGCGCAGAGGCCGCCGCCGAGTTCGAGCGCTGCCTGCAGCTGATCGGCACTGAGGTGGGTCCCCAGCTGTACGCGACGTTGAGTGCGCTGTGGAGTTACTACACCGCACGCGGAGACCTGCAGCGAGCGACACAGCTGGGCGAGTCGATACGGTCGCGGCTGGCCGACATGCCGGAGTGGAACCGTGCGCCGAACACGCTGTTGTTCGGCGGCCTGGCGTGGTTTCGCGGTGACTTCCGGGAGGCCCGAGCCCTCACCGAAGCAGCCGCGACGATGGCCGGCGACGTCGGGGAGCCCCGAGTCGAGGATTCCTGGTTCTTGCCCAACGAGCCGTTCGCGACGATCTACACCTACCTTGCGA
>NZ_CAXUCH010000054.1:0-23072 GCF_964249325.1 uncultured Mycobacterium sp.
TGGCCGGGCTGGTGGGTTCGTCTGGTCAGGCCAACTATGCGGCGGCCAACGCGTTTCTGGATGCTTTGGCGGTGCACCGGCGGGCCAATGGTTTGCCGGCGATCTCGCTGGGCTGGGGGCTGTGGGATCAAGCCAGCGCAATGACCGGCGAACTCGGCGACGTCGACTTCGCCCGGTTCGCCCGCGACGGCATCGTGGCGATGTCCTCGGACGAAGCTCTGCAGCTGCTCGACACCGCGCTGATCGTCGACAAGCCGTTCCTGTTGCCGGCCCGCATCGACCTGACCGCCCTGAAGGCGAAATTCGACGGAGGCACATTGCCGCCGATGTTCGTCGATCTCATCAACGCGCCGGCCCGCCGCCAGGTCGACGACTCGTTGGCCGCCGCCAAATCGAAATCTGCTCTGCTCCAACGGCTCGAGGGCCTGCCCGAAGACGAGCAGCACACCATCCTGCTGGATCTGGTGCGGTCCAACATCGCCACCGTGCTGGGCAACACCACCCCGGAGGCCATTGACCCGCACCGTGCCTTCCAGGAGCTCGGGTTCGACTCGCTGACTGCGGTTGAAATGCGCAACCGGCTCAAAGCTGCCACCGGGCTCGCGCTGTCGCCGACCCTGATCTTCGACTACCCCAACTCGGCGGCGCTGGCCGGGTACTTCCGCCAAGAACTGCTCGGCGGTACACGGCCGGACACCCAACAGCCCGCGCCCGGGGAAGCTGAAATCCAGCGCGTGCTGGCCTCCATCCCGGTCAAGCGCCTGCGCCAGGCCGGGGTGCTGGATCTGTTGCTGTCGTTGGCCAACGAAACGAACGGCGCCGCAACATCGGACGCCCCGCCAGAGACCACAACGAAAGACATCGCCGAGATGGATCTCGACGATCTGGTCAACGCGGCGTTGCTCAACGACGACGAGTAGGCAGATGCGACCGAAGGTCACCCCGTGAGAATCGCGGTCACCGGAGCCAGCGGCGTACTCGGCCGCGGACTCGTCGCTCGATTGCTGAGCCACGGCCACGACGTCGTCGGGCTGGCACGGCATCGGCCTGACAGCTGGCCCAGCGCAGCGGAATTCGTTCGCAGCGACATCCGCGACGCAGCCGCCGTCCGGCGTGCTGTGGCGGGCGCCGACGTCGTCGCACACTGCGCATGGGCAACCAACCGCCACGCAGACGACCCGGTCAGCCAGGAAATCAACATCGGTGGCACCGCCAATGTGCTTGCAGCGATGGGCAAAACCGGCAGCCGCCGCATCGTCTTCGCGTCGTCGGCGCACGTGTACGGCACGCAGCAACTCGCCTCCCTGGCCAGCGAGCACGACCGGCCAGAACCCGGCTGCACCGAAGGCCGCCACAAAACCCGGGTCGAGGAGATGCTGGCCGAGTCCGGTGCCCAATGGGTGGCAATCCGCTCAGCGCTCGTCCTGGGCCGCGACGTCGACAACTGGCTGCAGTGGCTGCTGGCCTGCCCGGCGTTTCCCGACGTCGACGGATCCGCCGACCACCAGTTGCAGGTGGTACACACCGACGACGCCCTTCGCGTGTTCGTTCGCGCCGTGCTCGACGGCGACATCGAAAGCGGACCGCTCAATCTCGCCGCACCGGGCCAGCTCGCTTTCGCGGAAGTTGCAGCCGCGCTTGGGCGCCGAGTTGTGCCGGTCAACGTCGGCTCTGGGCGGTCGCTGCTGCAGCTTTGCGGCGCAACCTTTTTCGACAAGCTGAGCCTTGTTCAGAACGCGCCGCTGATGGATACCGCGCTGCTGCACGACCAGTGGGGCTTCACCCCAGCATGGAACGCTGAGGAATGCGTCGAGGACTTCGTGTTGGCGGTGCGCGGTCGCGTGACGCTGGGCACGCGAGTGGTGTCGCTGCCTTGGCAGCTCGCGCGCATTCAGGAAATTCCTGCGGTTGACGCACCAGCAGCCGACGGTGCGCTGCCCGTACCAGCCGGCCCCGAGGACGGCAACGGTGAATTCGACACTCCGATAGATCCGCGCTTTCCCACCTTTGTCGCCACCAACCTCTCCGAGGCGCTTCCGGGACCGTTCACGCCGTCCTCGGCGTCGGTGACCGTGCGTGGCCTGCGGGCCGGCGGCGTGGGCATCGCCCAGCGGCTTCGCCCCGGCGGCCTGATCCAGCGCGAAATCGCGATGCGCACGGTCGCGGTGTTCGCCCACCGCCTCTACGGCGCCATCACCTCCGCACACTTCATGGCCGAAACCGTGCCGTTCGTCAAACCGGCGACCATCGTCGCCAACAGCGGGTTCTTCGGACCCAGCGCGGCCGCGTTGCCGATCTTCGGCGACCAGCGCCCACCGTCGACCAGCGGCGTGGCACGCCACCTGCGCACAGTCCGCAACATCGGGGTATTCGGGGTCAACCTGGTGGGCCTTAGTGCCGGCTCGGCCCGCGACACCGCCGACTACGTCACCGACATCGACCGCCTGGAACGGGTGGTGGGCGACGATGTCAGCCGACTGGACGACAACCGGCTGCTCAGTTTGATTTCGCTGGCGCGGGATCATGCCGTGCACGGGTGGGTGCTGGCCTCGGGATCGTTCATGCTGTGCGCCGCATTCAACTCGATCCTGCGTGGTCTGTGTGGCCCCAACACCATGCCACCTGGCGGACCCGAGTTGGTCAGCGCGCGGCCGTTGGCCGCGATTCAGCGGTTGGCTGCTGCGGCCCGCCGCGACCCGGAAGTGGCCCGCCTGCTGTCCCAGCCCTGCGATCGCTTCGAGGCGCTGGCCAAGCACGCTCCGGAGTTTCATGCCGCGGTTCTCGACGAACTGGCGCTGATCGGACACCGCGGTCCGGCAGAAGTCGAGATGCGCTCGACCAGCTACGCCGACAACCCAGAGTTGTTGCTGGGCATGGTGGCCAAAGCATTGAACGCGCCGGCCGCGCCGCCGTCGCGGCGTCCCAACATCCCGGTGTGGGGTCGTCCTGTCGCAGCCGTGGCGACGCGGCAACTGCGCGAGCGCGAAGCCCGGCGCGACAAAATGGTCCGCGCGATCTGGGTGCTGCGAGGCCTGCTGCGCGAATACGGGCGCCGGCTAATCGATTCCGGTGTGATCGACACCGTCGACGATGTGTTCTACCTGCTGGTCGACGAACTCGATGCACTTCCGCCAGACGTTTGCGGACTGGTGGCGCGGCGGCGAGCCGAACAACGTAGGCTGGCGGAGATCGTGCCGCCCGCGTTTTTCAGCGGCACCTGGCAGCCCGGCACCGCGCTGGCGACCGTTCTCACACCTGGAGAAAGCCTGCACGGCCTTGGGGTATGCGGGGGACGCGTGCGCGGCCGCGTCCGCGTCGTGCGGCCCGAGACCATCGACGAACTGCAACCCGGTGAGATTCTCGTCGCCGAGGTCACCGACGTCGGCTACACCACCGCGTTCTCCTATGCTGCCGCGGTGGTCACTGAACTCGGAGGGCCCATGTCGCATGCCGCCGTGGTGGCCCGCGAGTTCGGGTTCCCGTGCGTGGTCGACGCAGCGGGCGCCACCCGCCGGCTGCCTCCCGGGGCGCTCGTCGACGTCGACGGCGTAACGGGCGAGATCCGGGTGCTCGCACTCGCCGACGACACCGCTGAGATCGACGCCAGCGCCGGGAAGTTCGAGTAGCTGGCGGCGATATCTCGGCGTGCTCCAATTACGTTGAGCAGCTGAACTTTTGGCCGATGCCCTCCGGGGGTGGCACCGGCTGCAAACAGCCGAACTGCTCGATCCCGGCGGCGGCAAATCGTACCGCTGACCGGTGCGCGTAGTTCACGCAGAACACGGCGGTTTGGTCGCTGCGACAACGGAAATCGCCGAACTCCAGTGACTCTCCTGACGCGAGCTCGGCTCCGTCACCGTTGGTGAAGGGCCCCGGATCAGCGCGGGCGGATCCCACTTGCAGGCTGATGCCGTCGAAATCGACCCAGCCGCCGCGCCATCCGCCGTACACGGCGGCCGGGCGCGGCGGGGGATTGATCAGGTGGACCAAGCAGGACAACGTGCCGCCGGTGTGCTTGGCGTCGGTCATGCAGCGCACCGTGGCGCCGGAGGCGGTGAACGCGATGTCCCGACCGAGGTCGATGGTAACGCCGTCGCGCGTCGCGCTGTGGTAATGAGTCGCGTCGGCAAGGCGAGCCGCCTCGATCCAGGCGATCACATCCGAGATCGGCGCACCCGCTTGCGGCGCAGCAGACGGCGCCGGCGGCTTGGTTGTCGACGGCGCAGCGGCTGTTGCGCTCCCGGACGTGTAAGGCGCCGAGGTCGTGGTTTGGCCCGCACGATTGCCGACCGACGAACACCCGGCGACCAGCAACAACGCGGCAAGCAGCACGGCGATGCGCATTTCGACAGGCTAGCTGTCCGAACCTGGTTCCCGGACTAGCCACGCGTGGGTAGATCGATTTAGCTACGGTCAACTCATGCACGAACACACCGTCCGCGCAAGCACCGCCACCGGCACCGTGGAAGGTTTCACTCGCGACGGGGTCAACCGGTGGCGCTCCGTTCCCTATGCCCGCCCGCCGGTCGGGCCCCTGCGTTTCCGCGCCCCCCAGCCCGCGGAGCCGTGGTCGGGCGTGCGCCACTGCCATGGATTCACCAACTGCGCACCGCAGCAACGCCGTTACACGATCGTCGGCGTGGGCAAGTACCAGCCGATGGGCGAGGACTGCCTGACGCTCAACGTAGTGACCCCACAAGACATTGGCGACAAGCCGCTGCCTGTCCTGGTTTTCATCCACGGCGGCGGCTACATCCTGGGCAGCTCGGCCACCCCGCTGTACGACGGTGTCGGGCTGGCCCGGCGGGGTTGTGTCTACGTATCGGTCAACTATCGGCTCGGTGCGCTCGGGTGTCTGGACTTGTCGTCGCTGTCCACGCCGGAGATCACCATAGACAGCAACCTCGTCCTGCGCGACCTGGTGATGGCGTTGCGCTGGGTCCGCGACAACATCGCGGCATTCGGCGGCGACCCCGGTAACGTGACCATTTTCGGGGAAAGCGCCGGCGCGCACGCCGTCGCCACACTGTTGGCCGTACCGGCAGCTAAAGGCCTTTTCCAGCAAGCAATTTCGGAAAGCCCGGCCAGTGGCATGGTGCGTTCGCGCGAGGTGGCAACCCAATTCGCGACCCGGTTCGCTGCTCTGCTGGGTGTGCGCAGGCAAGACGCCGCCCATGCGTTGATGCAGGCGTCGCCGGCCGAGCTGGTGGCGGCGCAGAACCGCCTGATCGACCAGGGCATGGAACAGCGGCTGGGCGCGTTCCCGATCGGTCCGGTCTTCGGCGACGACTATCTGCCGCTGGAGCCGATCGAGGCCATGCGGCGCGGCGAAGCGCACCGCGTGCCGCTGATCGTGGGCACCAACGCCGACGAGGGCCGGCTTTTCACCCGCTTCCTACCGCTGCTGCCCACCACGGAACCGATGGTCGAGGCGCTGCTGGCTGATACGGATCCGGCTGCCCGGGAACGCATTACATCCGCCTACCCGGGCTATCCCGGTCGCTCCGCGTGTGTGCGCCTTGGCGGCGACTTCGCCTTCAGCTCGGCCGCCTGGCAGATCGCCGACGCGCATGGCAAGCGCGCACCCGCCTATCTCTACAGGTATGACTTTGCCCCCCGACCGCTGCACTGGTCGGGTTTGGGCGCCACCCATGCCACTGAGCTGCTCGCGGTCTTCGGTGTCTACCGCAGCAAATTGGGCGCATTGCTGACCGCCGGCGTCGACCGCGCGGCCGCACTACGTGTCACCAAGGAAGTACAGCGCCGCTGGCTGACATTCAGCCGCACCGGAATACCGGGCGACGGCTGGCCGGCCTACACCGAGCAAGACCGGGCGGTGATGGTGTTCGACCGCAAGTCCCACGTCGAATTCGATCCGCACCCCGAGCGCCGGATGGCATGGGAGGGTTTCTCCCTTGCCCAGTGAAAACGCGGGCGCCCGAACCACACAGCAAATCGTCGAACGACCAAGCGACCTCACCGCCGACTGGCTAACGGGCATGCTGGACGCGCCCGTCGCGGATTTCAACATCGAGCGCATCGGCACCGGTCAGATGAGCGAGTGCTACCGCATCCAGCTGACCTATGCCCGCGACATCCCGCACGGGCCCAAGTCGCTTGTACTGAAGGTCGCCGCCACCGATCCGGTGAGCCGCCAGACCGGGCTGAACCTGGGACTCTACGAGCGAGAAGTACGCTTCTACCGCGAGATTGCACCCCGCCTGCGCGGCCCGGTCGCGCCGTGCTACCACGCCGCCTTCGACGCCGCGACCGGAACCTTCGATGTGTTGCTCGGCGATGCCAGCCCCGCCGTCGTCGGCGACGAAATCCGCGGCGCCACAGCGGGGCAAGCCCGGCTCGCGGTCACCGAGTTGGGCCGCCTGCAGGGTCAGCTGCTTGGCGACACTCGCCTTGCCGACGCGTCGTGGCTCAACCGCGATGCGCCAATCAACCAGGCGCTGATCACCCAGCTCTACGCCGGCTTCCTCGACCGTTACGGCGAGCGGATATCGGACCAGCACCGGCTGGTCTGTGACCGACTGGTCGCCGGATTCGACTCTTACCTGGCCGACGAGTCGAGTGAGGACCGCATCCACGGCCTGGTGCACGGCGACTACCGGCTGGACAACTTGCTGTTCGGCGCGGCAGGTTCCGATCGGCCCTTGACGGTAGTGGATTGGCAGACCGTCACCTGGGGTCCGGCATTAACCGACCTGGCGTACTTTCTCGGCTGCGCGCTGCCGGTGGCGGATCGCCGCGAGCAGTATGACGCTCTGCTGAGCGCCTACCACGAGGCCCTGGGCATTCACACCCCGCTCTCATTGGCTGACGTACATGAGGGGGTGCGTCGGCAGAGCTTTTTCGGCGTGATGATGGCAATCGTCTCGTCGATGCTGGTCGAACGCACCGAACGGGGCGACGCGCTGTTCATGACCATGCTGCAACGGCACTGCCAGCATGTGCTGGATACCGACGCGTTGGCGATCATCACCTCGGCTGCCCCTGCGCCGCTGCTGGCGGCGGACGCGGACGAGTCCGCGCACACCGCGACCGGCGAAGCGCTGTGGAGCGAAAGCTGGTACGCCGATTTCGCCGACGCTGCACAGGGTTTCGGCGGTTGGTTGCGGATCGGGTTGATACCCAACCAGCGCACCGCCTGGGTGCACGCACTGTTGTGTGGCCCCGACATTCCCACCGTTGCCGTGTCCGACTTCCACATTGCGCTACCGGATGATCCATGGCATGTGCGAACCGACACAATCGATTTCAGCCACTCCGCTGTCGAGCCGCTGCAGGCCTATCGCGTCGTGGTGCAAGCGCGGGGCCAGTCCTACACCGACCCGGCCGCTTTGCTGCGCGATGAATCCGGCCGCCCTGTCGAGGTCGCGATGGAGTTGACGTGGGCGACCGATGGCACGCCCTACCGGTACCGGTTGACCACGCGCTATGAGATTCCCTGTACGGTGTCGGGTCGTGTCACCGTCGACAAGACCACATACACCCTCGACGCGGTGCCCGGCCAGCGTGACCACTCATGGGGTGTGCGCGACTGGTGGAGCTTGGATTGGCTGTGGAGCGCGCTGCATTTGGCCGACGGCACCCATCTGCACGGCGTTGACATCCGGATTCCGGGCGCTCCCAAACTCTGCGTCGGCTACCTTCAGCAAGACGGTGATCTGACTGAGCTGCACACCGTGGACAGCCGAGAAACGTTCGACGCCAACGGGTTACCCGTAGCGGCAACGGTGACCGTCCATCCCGGTGACATCGCCGCGACCGCCGAATTGCGTGGGCATGCTCCCTTGCAGCTGGTGGCTACCGATGGCCGAGTGAGCCAGTTTCCACGCGCGTGGGCCACCGTCACCACAGCCGATGGCCGTCATGGGGTTGGCTGGCTCGAATGGAACCGCAACGTATGGCAATCGATCCCGACTTGACACAACCGAAGGGACGAGACCAAGGCCGACCCACGGGGCAAGCGCGTTGAGGCCGATCGTCGTCATGGGTGTGACCGGCTCCGGGAAGTCCACAGTGGGCGCCGCACTGGCTCAACGGCTCGGGGTGCCGTTCGCTGACGCCGATGCGTTCCACCCGCGGGTAAACATCGCCAAGATGGCCGCCGGTGAACCGCTGAACGACGAAGACCGCTTCCCGTGGCTGGAAACAGTCGGGGAGTGGCTGGCCGCTCACCGCGACGGCGGCGTGATGAGTTGTTCGGCGCTCAAGCGCACGTACCGCGACCAGTTGCGCCGACACTGTCCCGGCATCGAATTCTTGCACCTGAGCGGGTCCACTGAGCTTATCGGTCATCGCCAGGCTGCCCGTACAGGCCATTTCATGCCTGCCGCGCTGTTGAAATCGCAGTTCGACACGCTCGAACCGCTCGAGCCCGACGAGCGCGGTGTCGTCGTCGACGTCGATCAGCGTGTCGACGCCATCGTCGAAACCTTTCTGGAGGGATTTGCGCAGCGCCGCAGCGGATGACGCCGATCACCGGGGATCGCTAGCATACGGGTATCCCTCGTGGGAGGCAGCTGAACGATGTACCAGCTCCTGGTAGTGCTGACGGTGATCACGCACTGCGCGTTCATCTGCTACGTCGTCGTCGGCGGGTTCCTCGCCCTGCGCTGGCGTCGCACACTTTGGCTGCATATCGCGGCGGTGCTTTGGGGGACCGCCAGCGTGGTGGGCCACGTTGGCTGTCCGTTGACCGGGCTGGAACGCTGGGCCCGGCATAACGCCGGAATGCCGCCGCTTCCGTCGAAAGGGTTCATCGCCCACTACATCACTGGCGTGTTGTATCCCGTTAGTTGGGCCGGCGCAGTCCAGCTGGCCGCATTCACCGTCGTCGTGGTGTCGTGGGCGTTATACGCGTGGTCTGGCCGGCAGGTACCGATGCAACCCGCCGATCGGGAGCAGCGCGTTGACGACCGGTCAGCTCACGTCTTTGGCGCCAGGGCTAGGCCGCCCCGCTAGCGCATCGGGTTAGCGCTTACGGCGGGCCTTTGCCCGTTTGCGTGCGGTGCTGGCCAGTTCCTCGCCGCGTTCCAGGGCGGTCTCGGCGAATTCGGTGCCGCGTTCCCGGGCGGTTTCGGCCAGTTCGGGTGCTCGCTGGCGAACGGTTTCGGCGACTTCGGGTGCTCGCTGGCGAACGGTTTCGGCGAGCTCGGCTCCCCGCTCGCGAGCGGTTTCGGCGAGTTCGCTGCCACGCTCGCGGGCGACTTCGGCAAACTCGCTACCGCGGTGGCGAGCGGTTTTCGCAAGCCTGCTCCCGCGGTAGCGAGCGGTCTCGGCGAGTTCGCGAATCCGGTCGCTGTCGGCCAGTTCCTCACCGCGTTTGCGTGCTGCCTCCAGCAGCGGTGCCCCTTTCTCTGCCGCCGTGCTGGCCAGTTCGCGGCCTCGTTCGGCGCTCACCTGAAGACCATGGCCGATTTTTTCGCCCAGAACCTCGGTGTCGACAAGTGTTCCATTGGACCCCGTGAGAGGCAGCGCTCCGCTGACCGCCTCAGAAATCCGGCCCGCCGCCTGCCGGCCCCGCCATCCCAAGGACGGCTTTCCGGCCGTATCGGCGGACGCAATCATCAGTCCGCCGAGCAGGCTCAGGTCGGTCAGAAAGTCGCGCCGCTTCTCGGCTTTTCGCTGCGGATCTGGTTCGCTCCAAAACATATGTGCCCCAAGGCTGCCCGGAATGACCGTGCAGGCCAGCACAGCGGAGGCAACGCGGGGCAGCTTGCCGGTGGCCAGCAGCACGCCGCCGCCGACCTGGACGGCCGCGTTGACCCGTGCGAACGTCTCGTCGTCGGACGGCACCCTGGTACCGACTGGATCCGGTAGCTTGCGCAGCCCCGCCGCTGCGGGTCGCGCGGCATCCGCGGCCGCGCTCGGGTTTCGTAATGTCTCTACACCTTGGCCGATGAAAACCGCTGACAACAGTGGTCGAGCAATTCTGCGGATCAACATGGCCGCTGTGTTCCCTCGCTGGGCCGCATGCAAACCGCCGGCTGTATCGCCTCAGTGGACCTGCAGGTTGTCGCTGCCGGTGCGCATCCACAGCGGAAGGGCCACCCACAAAGCGGCTAGTGCGATCCACGCGCAAGCCCCGGCGATGACGGCGGCGATATGGCCCGCGACCGCGTCGAAGATCACCACCGTCACGCCGGTCAACGCGAAACCCAACAGCAGCAACCCGGTGTAGGCGAATCGGTGCGCGGTCGACACCAGTGATTTCAACCGATGCCGGCGAAACAGCAATCGGTGCATTGCGACCGGGGCGACCAACAGCACGGTCGCGGCTACCGAGCAGACCACCGTCGCGAGATACACCGCTCGCACGGTCCAGCTCAGTGCGTGGAACGGCTGCTGGAACGGCAATGTCAACAAAAAGCCAGTGAGCAACTGGACGCCGGTTTGTACGACACGCAGTTCTTGCAAGAGACTGCCCCAATTGCGATCCAGTCGCTCGGTTTCGGTCTCCTTGCGCGCGGCGTAGTCCCAGCCTTGGTCACGCTCGGGATGGTCGACGTCCACCCGTGCATCATGCCAGCTGACACGCCGTCAACGGCCTCACCCCAGGACAAGTCGGGCTGATTTCTCCAGCCGGTCGGCGATCTGGGTATAGGAGGCGTATCCCATGCCGGCGCGCACCAATGCACCCGCATACATCGACTCCAGCGTTTCCACGACGTCGGGATCGCAGTCGGGCCCGAGCGCAGTCACCAGCCGCTGGTGAATCTCACGGCCGATGCGCAACCGCAGCTGCTTGACCTCGGGATCACTGCCCAGCAATGCGTTGGTCACCGCGCCCGCCAGCTCGGGTTCGTCGGCGACCAAGAGCGCGATGTGGCGCAGCACCGCGATCACGCGGACAACCGGCTCAGCGGAGTCACTGCGCGGAGCCGATGTCGAGGCCAACCGCCGCCAGAAAACCTCGGCAACCAGGTGTTCCTTGGATGAGAAATACGTGTAGGCAGTGGCCGAGCCCACTCCCGCCTCCGCGGCGACCCGACGAATTGTCAAGCCGGAGAAGCCTTCCCGGCTCAACACGTCGATCGCTGCCCGGCCCAGCCGCTCGACGGTGTCGGCTTGCTTAGCGGTCAGTCGGCGCCGGGTCGACTCCCGAGCTACCGGGTCGGACACGTGTCTGGACACTACTACAACGTAGTATGGGCAGCAATAGAGGCCAGTGGCCGCCGGTCCTGCCGATAGTTAGGTTCAACTGATGAGTTCTTTGTCCAAGCACGACGGGCAGACCGCGCGGTTGTTCCATTTGGCTGATCGGGTCACCGGCTTTATGCCGGCCGACGAGGGTCGGGCGTTGCACGACGCCGCGCTCGGCTACTTCGACCATGGCGTTGGCGTCGAGATCGGCACCTATTGCGGCAAGTCGACACTGCTGCTGGGCGCGGCCGCAGTTGCCGCTGACAGTGTGCTTTACACGGTCGACCACCATCACGGTTCCGAAGAGCATCAGCCGGGCTGGGAATATCACGACGCTTCTCTGGTCGACGACGTCACTGGCCGCTTCGATACCTTGCCTACATTTCGGCGCACACTCGACGAGGCCGACGTAGACGACAATGTGGTGGCGGTGGTGGGCAAGTCGGCGGTGGTGGCCCGCGGGTGGCGAGCCCCGCTGCAGCTGCTGTTCATCGACGGCGGCCACAGTGAGGCCGCCGCGCACCAGGACTTCGACGGCTGGGCGCGGTGGGTGATGGTCGGTGGCGCGCTGATCATCCACGACGTGTTCCCCGATCCTCGTGACGGGGGGCAGGCTCCCTACCAGATCTATTGCCGCGCAGTGCAAAGCGGTGAGTTCCGGGAAGTGTCAGCCACCGGGTCGCTGCGGGTCCTCGAACGCACAGCAGGAGCAGCCGGTACCGCCGTCACCAATCCGTCGAGCTGCTGACGCACTCGCAGTCGAAATCGCCCTCCAGCCCGCGCGGCAGGTCGGTGCCGCGGAAGATGCCGCTTGCCGGTGTGGTCGACGACAACGCGTCGGCAGCCAAGATCACCGCCGCCCCGGTCCACGTGGTGCGCTCGACCGGCCAGCGCTTGCCGTCGCTGAACACCAGGCCGGTCCAGTAGGAGCCGTCGCTTTCACGCAAGTGCTGCATGGCCGCGAACTGCTGCAGCGCCTGTCGGCGGCTGCCGATCGCGTCGAGCGCCAACACCAACTCACATGTTTCTGCACCGGTCACCCACGGTCGGTCGTCGACACAACGGATGCCGAGTCCGTCGACCACGAAATCGGCCCACCGCTCGGCTATTCGCGCCTTTGCTGCCGGGCCCCGCAGCGCACCACCCAGAATCGGGTAATACCAATCCATAGAATGGTGCGGCTTTTCGGTGAACGCCGAGGGGTGCGCGGTGATGGCATGGCCCAGCCGGCCCAGTGCGACTTCCCATTCGGGTTGCTGTAGGTCAAGGTAAGTCGCCAAGGCCAGCGCACAGCGGATGCTGTGGAACACGCTGGCACAGCTGGTCAGCAGCGCCTCGGCAACCGGCCCCGAAGGACCACGTGCCCAGCAGATTTCGCCGCCCTCCAGTTGTAATTCGAGCACGAAGTCGATCGCGGCGCTCACCGTCGGCCACATTGCGGTAGCGAAGGCCCGATCACCGGTGATCAACACGTGATGCCACACACCAACCGCGATATAAGCGCAGAAGTTGCTGTCGCTGTTGGCGTCTTCGACGACACCGGCGCGCAACTGAATCGGCCACGAGCCGTCGGACCGCTGTTGCTGACGGCACCAGTCGAATGCCCGGCGGGCGGGCTCGATCAGACCTGCGGCGCTCAGCGCCATCGCGCATTCGACGTGATCCCACGGATCGGTGTGACCGTTTTCGGACCACGGGATCGCGCCAGATGGCTCCTGCACCGCCGCAATCGATTCCGCGGTCTGCCGACACTGTTCTGGAGTAAGGACGCCTGGCACGCCCGGCACGTCATACCAGTTCAACGGCGTGCACCGGTTTTTCGAAGTACAGCGCGATGCTCTTGCCCACCAGGGGGTTGAGCACCGATTCGGCCAGCCGGGTGACCCGCGGTTGCCGCGTGATGTCCCACACCAGCATCTTGTGATATGCGGACACCGCGGGATGATCCGGCCGAGACACTCCGACCAGGCATTTCAGCCACCAGAACGGCGTATGCAGACCGTGTGCATAGTGCGCATCTACGAATCGCGTTCCGGCGCGGGTGAATTTGGCGCGCAGCTTGCTGGCCCGATAGATCCGTACGTGGCCGCCGTCGTTGCTGTGGTATTCGTCGGACAGCAGCCAGCACACTCGTTCGGGCAACCACCGCGGCACGGTCACCGCCAAGGTACCGCCGACCTTGAGCACGCGTATCAATTCGTTGATCGCGGTGTCATCGTCGGGTACGTGTTCGAGGATCTCCGATGCGATGACGCAGTCGAAAGTCCCATCGGGGTAGGGCAATGCCAGCGCGTCGCCGACGACGGCCTCGGCCTTGGCCGACGCCGGGGCCTCGCCGTTCTCGGACATAGCGCGCAAGACCGTGCTGACATTGTCGAGTTCGGCGGCGTCCTGGTCGAAGGCGATCACGTCGGCGCCGAGTCGGTACGCCTCGAAGCTATGCCTGCCGGCGCCGCAGCCGACATCGATGACCTTGGTTCCGGGGCCGATGCCGAGCCGCTTGAAATCCACCGTCAGCACGGTTCGCCCACCGCGTCGACAGCACTGTGGCGCCGGGCGTTCCTGGCGATCGCGCGTTCGTAGACCTGAACGGTCTGCGCCGCCACCGATTCCCAGCTGTACACCTCGAGCGCCCGGCGGCGGCCGGCTGCGCCCAGTCGCTGCCGCTCCTGGGGCGAGGCCAGCAGAGCGCCCAGCACCCGTACCAGGTCGCTGGTGTCGCCCGGGCTTACCAGCCGGGCGCAGCTGCCGTCGGCCCCGAGCACCTCCGGCAATGCCCCGGCACGGCTGGCCACGATCGGTGTGCCACTTGCCATCGCTTCCACTGCGGGAAGCGAGAAACCCTCGTAAAGGGAAGGAATGCAAGCAATTTCGGCGGATGCCAATAACCGGGCAAGCTCACCGTCGGAGAGCCCGCTGGACGTGTGCACGATATCGGAGATGCCCAGCTCGGCGATCAGCTTCTCGGTGGGCCCGTTGGGCTCTAGCTTGGCGACGAGCTGCACCTCCAGGTCGTGTTCGACCCGCAGCTCGGCCACCGTGTGTAATAGATGCCCGACGCCCTTTAGCGGGATATCGGCGCTGGCGACTGCGATGATGCGGCCGGGAACTCGCGGCTTGACAGAAGGGGCGAATACGTCGGTGTCTACGCCCAGCGGCACCACGCAGAGCTGGTCGGGATGGACGCCGAAGTCGGTGGTGATGTCGGCGGCCGACGACGCCGAAACGGTGAGCAGATCGGGGATGCTGCGCGCCACCCGCTGCTGCATCTTCAAAAAGCCATACCAGCGGTGCACCAACGGTTTACGCCACCACCTGGCGGCGGCGAGGTCCAGCAGCCGGTCACGGGTGATTGGATGATGCACGGTCGCCACCACCGGCAGGCCCATGGCCGAAATGTCAAGCAGCCCAAAGCCCAAGCTCTGGTTGTCGTGGACGACGTCGAAGTCGTGTCGCCGGTCAGAGAGCAGTCGGGCGGCGCGCAGGCTGAAGGTGCGCGGCTCTGGGAAACCAGCGGTCCAAACGGTCGCCAACTCCAGCAGATCGATTCGGTCGCGGATCTCGCGGGGGTGCGGAATCCGGAACGGATCTGGTTCCCGATACATGTCCAGGCTGGGCACCTGTCGGAGCACCACCCGCGGATCGAGCACATCGGGATAGGGCTGACCGGAGAACACCTCGACGTGATGGCCGAGTTCGACCAGACCGCGGCTGAGGTAGCGGACGTATACGCCCTGTCCGCCACAGTGTGTCTTGCTGCGGTAGGACAGCAAAGCGATCCGCATGCTCATGCCCGTTCTAGTTGTGGCGGTGCTCGCGTCGATCACACCAGAAGGCCGTCAGCGAGCTGTCTGGACACGTGTCTGGACTATAGTTTGACGGCCTACGCGATGCAACGCACCTTGCAAGACGTCAAACCGCCCTGATGCTACTGACCGGCCTTTCCGTCGATGACCACCGGGCGCGCTGTCTGGCGATGGTGGGCCGGTTTCCCCAAAGCTGTGACGCAAATCAACGCAGATGTGTGAGCTACGTCATTGCATAGCCCGTCTATTTTAGGAGAGCCTAACCTCTCGTTGTATCGACAAGCCGGGAGCAAGGCTTATGCCCACGGACCCCACTGATCTTGAGTTCGCCTACGACCTGACATTGGACGAGGTCAGGCGCCGCACCGCGGTGCTCGAAGCGATGGGCGATGACTGGGACCCGGTCCGCGCGCTGGTCGACGAGGACAAGGCCTACGCCATGCTTTACTCCAACCTCGACGCCGAGCAGCAGCGGCACTATGACGACCTGGTCCGGGCCGGGGTGCTGCCGGAGCGGGCGGTGGACCGTGCTGCCGATTGACCCGCAGGCCGACAGAAGTCGACGGGCCTGGCTGGCCTGCCCGAACTGCGACCACGGCGCCGCCTGCGCTGAGTGCCGAAGCGGTCGCAACTGCCACACCCACTGGCAGTACCTGATCGGCAACAACGCCGCGGTGCTGCACCTGCAATGCCCGACATGTGCGCATTTCTGGTCTCTTGACACCCGACCGGGCCGCCGCCGGCCCGCCGCTTGACCTCGCTTTAAGCCAGCCGCTTACCAGGCGTCGCGGGACGGGCGCGGCGATATGGTGGAGGCTGTGCGGGCGTTGATCATCGTCGACGTACAAAACGACTTCTGCGAGGGCGGCTCGCTCCCAGTAACCGGCGGCGCTGCCGTCGCTCGCGCCATCAACGACTACCTGAGCACCAAGCCGGGCTACGACCACGTGGTGGCCACCAAGGACTTCCACATTGATCCCGGTGACCACTTCTCCGATGATCCGGACTACGTCTCGTCGTGGCCGCCGCACTGCGTGGCCGGCAGTCCGGGCGCCGACTTCCATCCCGATCTAGACACCAGCCGTATCCAGGCCGTGTTTTGCAAGGGCGCCTACTCCGCCGGCTACAGCGGCTTTGAAGGGAGCGACGACTCGGGTACGCCGCTCCTCGACTGGTTGCAGGACCACCACGTTGACCATGTCGACATCGTCGGCCTTGCTACCGACCACTGCGTACGCTCGACCGCCGAAGACGCCGCCCGCGCCGGCTTGTCCACCCGCGTGCTGGCGGACCTGACGGCGGGCGTGTCGCCGCAATCGACGAAGGCCGCCATCGAAAAGATGCGTGACGCCGGCGTCGCCGTCGCACGCAGCGGCTGATTGCTGCGGCGCGCTTGCTCAATGGGCCAGAGCCAAACCCAGCGACGCGGCCGACAGCAACAGATAGCCGCCAGGGAAAGCGATGTTCGACAGCACGCGCGAGCGCACATGCACGACCAAGGCGCCGATGAAGAATAACACCAGGCCGACCGCAGCCACGACGCCGATGAGGCGCAGGCCAAACAGCCCGGCGACCAGGCCCACCGCACCGGCGAGCTTGAGTGTGCCCAACATCGGCAGCCACGACTGAGGCACCCCGACCCTGGCCGAGTTCGCGAGTACGAACGAGGCCGGGATGTAGTCGGCCACGGCGATGCCCGCGGTAACGATCGCGGTGAGCACCGTGACGACGATGTATAGGCTCATGGTGGTCTCCTCTACAACGGTGCGTTTGGTGGATGTGCTCACCTCCATGACGGCTGCCGCGTAGAAAAGGTGACCCATGAGCGCAATTGACGACCTCGCGTCACGCTTCGACGCTGATCGACGACACCTGCGGTCGGTTGCGTTCCATTTGCTCGGCTCGACTGCCGACGCCGACGATGCGGTGCAATCGGCATGGCTGAAAGCCAGCAACGCCGACCTCGACGCCGTCGAGAACCTGACCGGCTGGTTCACCACAATCACTGCCCGGGAGGCCCTCGACCAACTGCGTGCCCGCAAACGACGAGCCGAGCAACCGCTGGCCGACGCCAGCGAATGGGAGCGCATCGCGCCAACCGCCGCCGCACCGGCGGACGAAGACGTGGTCCTGGCCGACGCCGTCAGCCGGGCACTGCTAGTGGTGCTGGACAGACTGTCGCCGGCGCAACGCGCCGCCTTCGTGCTGCACGACCTCTTCGGTGTGCCATTCGAGGCGGTCGGAGAGGTGTTGGACCGGTCGCCTGGAGCGGCCAAGAAACTGGCAAGCCGAGCCCGTCAGCTCCTGAACGCGACCCCGTCCGCCGAACCCCGGCGCACACGCGAACACCTGCAGATCGTCGAGGCGTTTTTGGCGGCCTCCCGCGGCGGCGACATCCCCACACTGCTGCAACTCTTGGCCCCGGACGTCGTTCGCCGGGTCGACCGCATCCTGGTGCCCGACGACGTGCCCACCGATATACGCGGCGCCCAGCACGTGGCCGAGGAAACGCGGCGGTTCGCCCAGCGCGCAGAAGCCGGCGTGGTACTGCTCATCGACGGCGTTCCCGGGATCGCGATCGCCCCAGCCGCACAACTGCAGGCCCTGCTGCGCATCGGCATCGGAGACGATCGCCGCATTCACACCATCGACATCGTGGGCGACCCCGAACGCCTTCGCACCGCCGAACTCGCCATCCCCGCCGGGGCACTCAGGAATATCACAGTTGCGTCGGCTACCAACGACACCGTGCCGACCTCGGTGCGCCATGGCCGCTGACGGGTTCGGGCGGCGCACGCTGTTGCGGAGCGCCGCCGTAGTGGGCGCGGCGTCGCTGGCGCCGTGGCCCCAAGGGTGCAGCACCGACGATGGGGCACTGACATTCTTCTTCGCGGCCAATCCGGAAGAAGCCGACGCCCGGCTACGGGTCATCGACGCGTTTCAGTGCCGGCATCCCGACATCAAGGTTCGGACGGTGCTATCCGGCCCCGGCGCAGTACAGCAGATATCGACTTTTTGCGCCGGCGGCAAGTGCCCGGATGTGCTGATGGCGTGGGAGATGAGCTACGCCGTTCTTGCAGCCCGCGGCGTACTGCTGGACCTCAATACCTTGCTGGCGCGGGACACACCGTTCGCTGCGCAGCTGAAGGCCGACAGCATTCCGTCGCTGTATGACACCTTCACCTTCGACGGCGGCCAGTATGCCTTCCCGGAGCAGTGGTCGGGGAACTACTTGTTCTACAACAGGCGACTTTTCGCCGAGGCGAACGTTCAGACACCGCCGCGCAGCTGGGAGCAGCCGTGGAGCTTTGCCGAATTCCTCGACACCGCAAGAGCTCTGACCAAGCGTGACGATTCGGGGCGGGTCAGCCAGTGGGGATTTGTCGACACGTGGGCCCCGGCGTACTCCGCTGGGCTGTTCGCCATGAACAACGGCGTACCGTGGTGCACCCCGCGGACGAACCCCACTCACGTCAACTTCGACAACGA
This sequence comes from uncultured Mycobacterium sp., assembly GCF_964249325.1. Classification (NCBI taxonomy): domain Bacteria; kingdom Bacillati; phylum Actinomycetota; class Actinomycetes; order Mycobacteriales; family Mycobacteriaceae; genus Mycobacterium; species uncultured Mycobacterium sp. Next base: position 18,453 of record NZ_CAXUCH010000054.1, read on the forward strand.
GGCATTCATCGAGGGCGTCCAGTTCTACGCCGACCTCGCGACTAAACACAAGGTGGCGCCGACGGCGACCGAGCAACAGTCGATGTCCACGATGGACCTCTTCTCGGGCGGCAAGGCCGCGATGGCGCTGGGCGGACACTGGCGATACCAGACGTTCGACCGGGCAGAAGGGGTGGACTTCGACGTCACCGTATTGCCAACCGGACCCAACGGCCACGGCGCCCACTCGAATATCGGTACTACGGGGCTCGCTATCGCGGCGAGCAGCCATCGCAAGCAACAAGCATGGGAATTCGTGAAATTCGCGACCGGCCCGGTCGGCCAGGCATTAATCGGAGAATCACGCCTTTTCGTGCCGGTACTGCGGTCCGCGATCAACTCCACCGGTTTCGCCCAGGCGCACAGCAGAATCCGCAATATCGCGGTGCTTACCGGCGGACCCGCCCACTCCGAAGGCCTGCCGATCAGCCCGGCGTGGGAGAAAGTCAATGCTCTCATCGACCGCAACTTCGGACCCGTTCTGCGCGGCGCGCGGCCCGCGACATCGCTCGCCGGGTTGACCGGCGCCGTTGAGGAAGTGCTACGCCAGCCATGACAACGACCCACGAACCCGCCACCCCAGCGCTGGCCGGCCCGACAGGCCGTCGCGTTGCGGCGCGTCTACGCGCCCGGGCCGGACGGCTTTTCGTGGCACCTAATTTGGCCGCAGTTTCGGTGTTCATGCTTTTCCCGCTTGGATTTTCGTTGTATATGAGCTTTCAGAATTGGGACGTGTTCACCCCGCCGAGGTTCGTCGGGCTGGCCAACTTCCGCGCGCTGTTCAGTTCCGATCCGCTGTTTCTCATCGCGCTGACCAACACGGTTGTCTTCACTGTCGGCACGGTGGCCCCGACAGTGCTGATCAGCCTCGTCGTCGCGGCAGTGCTGAACCGAAAAGCAAAGGGAATGGGCTTTTTCCGCACCGCTGCGTTTCTGCCGCTGGCGGTGTCGTCGGTGGTGATCGCCGTCGTGTGGCAGTTCGTCTTCAACACCGACAACGGACTTCTCAACATCATCTTCGGCTGGATCGGCGTCGGTCCCGTCCCGTGGCTGGTTGATCCAAAGTGGGCGATGGTCTCGCTGTGCCTGGTTAGTGTGTGGAAGAGCGTGCCATTCGCCACGGTCGTGCTGCTGGCAGCCATGCAGGGCGTGCCGGACACGGTCTACGAGGCGGCCAGAATTGATGGCGCCGGCGACATACGACAGTTCCTCTCCATCACGGTGCCGTTGATCCGCGGCGCGGTGTCGTTTGTGGTGGTGATCTCGATCATCCACGCGTTTCAGGCTTTCGACCTGGTCTACGTGCTCACCGGGCGCAACGGCGGTCCTGAGACCGGGACCTATGTGTTCGGCATCATGCTCTTCCAGCACGCGTTCGGGTTCTTGGAGTTCGGCTACGCGTCGGCGCTGGCCTGGGTGATCGTCGCGATTCTGCTGGTCTTGACCGTGCTGCAGTTGCGGTTTGTGCGGCGAAGCTCCTTGGAGGTGGACCGTGGTTTTGGCTGAGCAAGTGGTCAAACGCCGTCTGCTGCGCGGTGTGGCGCTCTATGTTGCGCTGAGCGGGATCGCGTGGTGGGCGCTGTTCCCAATCCTGTGGGCGTTGTCTGGGTCGTTGAAGACTGAAGGTGAAGTCACCATGCCGAGGCTATTGCCGTCGCACCCGCGGTGGTCCAACTACAGCGAGGTGTTCGGCCTGATACCGCTCTGGCGCATGTTCTTCAACACGGTCCTTTACGCCGGGTGCGTCACAGTGGGCCACGTGTTCTTCTGCTCGCTCGCCGGTTATGCGTTTGCCCGGCTGAGGTTTCGGGGTCGCGATGTACTGTTCGTTTTGTACTTGGGAACGTTGATGGTGCCACTGACGGTGACGGTGATCCCGCAGTTCATCTTGATGCGGATCTTCGGGTGGACCGATACACCGTGGGCGATGATCGTGCCGGGATTGTTCGGCAGCGCGTTCGGTACCTACCTCATGCGGCAATTCTTTCGTACCCTGCCCGCAGAATTGGAGGAAGCCGCGATTCTCGACGGATGCACACCCTGGCAGATCTACTGGCGAATCCTGTTGCCGCACACCAAACCAGCGCTGATGGTGCTGGCGGTGCTCACTTGGGTCAATGTCTGGAACGACTTCCTATGGCCGCTGGTGATGATCCAGCGCGACAGCATCGCTACGCTCACCCTCGGTTTGGTGCGCATGCAGGGGGAGTACGTGGCTCGATGGCCGGTGCTGATGGCGGCGTCAATGCTGATTCTGTTGCCGCTGGTGGTCGTCTATGCCGTCGCGCAACGGTCGTTCATCCGCGGTATCGCCGTGAGCGGGCTCGGTGGCTGATCGGATAGTTTGAAAGCGGTTATTTGCAGTGGCTTCGGTGACTTTCGAACAAGCGACACGGCGCTATTCCGCGGCTACGCGGCCCGCCGTTGATCGATTGGACCTGGCCGTCGGCGACGGTGAATTCGTCGTTCTGGTCGGACCGTCCGGGTGCGGCAAAACCACGTCGCTGCGGATGGTTGCGGGCTTGGAACCGGTAGATTCGTGAGACATCAAAATCGGCGAGCGCGATGTCTCCGACGTCGAACCAAAATAGCGCGATGTGGCTATGGTCTTTCAGAACTATGCCCTGTACCCGCATATGAGCGTTGCACAAAACATGGGCTTCGCGTTAAAGGTGGCCCGCACGCCGAAGGCAGAAATCCGCGAACGAGTGCTGGATGCAGCGCGGCTGCTGGACTTAGAGCCGTATCTGGACCGCAAGCCGAAAGACCTTTCCGGCGGCCAGCGTCAGCGCGTGGCCATGGGCCGTGCCATCGTGCGCCGCCCACAGGTATTCCTGATGGACGAGCCGCTGTCCAATCTCGATGCCAAGTTGCGGGTCCAGACGCGTAGCCAGATAGCCGGGTTACAACGGCGGCTGGGCACTACCACTATCTACGTCACCCATGACCAGGTCGAGGCCATCACGATGGGCGACCGCGTCGCGGTCTTGCTTGACGGTGTGTTGCAGCAGTGCGCGACGCCTCGTGAGCTCTACCGCACTCCAGCCAACGTGTTCGTCGCGGGGTTCATCGGCTCACCGGCGATGAACTTGTTCGCACTGCCGATCGTCGAGCATGCAGCTTCCCTGGGCGACTGGCGGATTCCGGTCCCGAGGCAGGTCAGCGAGGCCGGCGGTGAGGTTGTCGTCGGCGTCCGCCCGGAGCACTTCGGCGTGGGCGGCGTGGGTGTGGAAATGGAGGTCGACGTCGTCGAGGAACTCGGCGCCGACGCGTACTTGTACGGCCGAATCGCCGCCGCCGACACAACCGCGGGACAATCCGTGATCGCCCGCGCCGACGGGCACAACCCGCCGCAGCGGGGCAGCCGAGTGCGGCTGCACCCGCAACCCGGCCACCTGCACTTCTTCGACACAGCCGGCCGCCGGATCACCTAGACGCGGGGCGCCGAGACCCGGCGGCAAAAGCGTCACGTTGGTGAACAAGACCTGACCAGGATGGCCATCAGGTTAACAACTGTCCGGCGCCAGCCCCATCTGGTTCAGAGCGTGGATACTTCTTGGATACTTGCAAAGCACATCGGCAAGTCGGGAGGTCTCCCATGACGCAACCAATGGAGTCGGCCACTTTGGCGCCATCCCGACAGGTAATCGACCGAGCGGCGAACGACCGTGTCACCCTCCGGATGCGAGAACATCCGTCGATGACGAGATCCGCTGCGGGAAGTCGGAGCTTCACAGCGGAGCGCGGTATGACCCGTCAGGTAAATCCTGCCGACGCGGCCCAGGCGCGGCTCTTCGAGACCATCCTGCAAATGGAGATCGCGCAACTCCAGCAACTGGTCGCAGTCCTCAATTCCGGTCGGGGCGAGGCGAGTATGGCCGACGGTCGGCCACCGGAAACGCTCAGCGAGCTGTGTGCCCGCATCGAAGACGTCCATCATCTTCTGCAGCGTCTGCGAGATCGGTTCCCCCACCGCACCGTGCTCTGATAATGGCTTGCGCTGTTATGTCTTAGCTGCACCGCTATCGCCAGACCCCAAACCCGTTAACTCCATGCTTGTGCGCCACAGGTCGGCCGCTTTCGCGTGGTCGTAGGAATCGGTTGACGAGCGTATAGTGCGGAAACCCGAAAGTATTGCCCCGATACGGTTTCCAACGCTGGGTCGGTGACCAGTCGAGCGACGGCTTCAGCAGCAGTCCGTCCTTGTTGCCGAAGTGCCAATACACGACGTCACAGGTACTCCGGCGGCTATACAGATCGCCGACACCGGTGCGGCGGCATATCCTGTTTCGGCGACCAGCTACTCTGCGGCGTCGAGAAACAGCTCGCGGAGCGCGCTCCGCGCTGATCAGCTTTGGTGACACGAGCAGGTGTCACCACGCTACTGTCGCGAGCGTCACATACAGGCGTCGACGGTTTGATCGGCGCCGCCTTGGCGATCAAGATGATGGGCGGCGCATTCCCGTTTTAGCGTGCTCGGCACCGGATATTGGGTGCGATAGGCAAGGACGTCGGCGGGTCGGAGTTGTCTTATGACGCAGTTCGCGGATTCAGGGCCGCTGGCGTTGCCGGGCCGAGATG
>NZ_CAXUCH010000055.1:0-7973 GCF_964249325.1 uncultured Mycobacterium sp.
AACTGCGCCAGGGCGCGCTGGCCGGCATCATGGCCGACGCCGTCGCCAGCGCCGCTGGGATCCCGCCGCAGCAGGTGCGTCGCGCGGCGATGCTGGGCGGGAACCTGCCCGCAGTGGCGGCAGCCGGCCTCACCGGCGGGACCGCGGCGCTGGAGGCCTTCACGCTGCGAGTGGGCCGGCCTGTGGGACCGATGTTGGCGCAGACTGCGACCGGCATTGCCGATGCATTCGAAAGGCTGGGCGGCACAGCGGTTTTCGAGGCGAAGCTGGACGGGGCGCGGGTTCAGATTCACCGGGCGGGCAACGAGGTCACCGTCTACACCCGAAGCCTCGACGACGTCACCGCCCGGCTGCCCGAGGTGGTGGAAGCGACACTGGCCTTGCCGGTCAGCGAGCTGATCGCCGACGGCGAGGCGATCGCGCTGCGGGCCGACAACCGGCCACAACCGTTCCAGGTGACGGCGTCCCGGTTCGGGCGCTCGGTCGACGTCGCGGCCGCCCGCGCCGCACAGCCGCTTTCGGTGTTCTTCTTCGACGTGTTGCGCTGCGACGGCGCCGACCTACTTGACGCTCCGACCAGCGAGCGGATCGCCGCGCTCGACGAGGTCGTGCCGGCGCGGCACCGGGTCGATCGCCTGGTCACCTCGGATCGGTCCGCGGCCGCCGATTTCCTGGACACGACGCTGGCCGCCGGTCACGAAGGGGTGATGGCCAAGTCGCCGAGCGCCCCCTACGAAGCGGGCCGCCGCGGCGCGGCCTGGCTGAAGGTCAAACCAGTACATACCCTCGACCTGGTCGTGCTCGCCGTGGAGTGGGGCTCGGGGCGGCGCCGCGGAAAGCTCTCGAACATCCATCTGGGGGCGTGTGATCCGGCCACCGGCGGCTTCGTGATGCTGGGTAAGACGTTCAAGGGCATGACGGACGCCATGCTCGAGTGGCAAACCCAGCGGTTTCTGCAGCTGGCAGTGGGCCCCACGGACAGCTACGTCGTGCAGCTGCGACCCGAACAGGTCGTCGAAGTCGCGTTTGACGGAATCCAGGCCTCGCCCCGCTATCCGGGCGGGCTCGCGCTGCGCTTTGCGCGGGTGCTGCGCTACCGCGACGACAAAGCGCCGGCTGAAGCCGACACGATCGACACCGTCCGCGCCCTACACCAACGGCACACCTGACCCGGGTAGCCGCGGACTCTTGGTGATTTGCGCGGCAAGCTGCCAGGCACGCTCAGGTAACACACAGGCAAACTGCGCCTGAACCCGATCCGGCATGTCGGGTGAGGGCCTGCCGGTGGCGCAAGGCAAGATGGACGCGCGTGTGTTCCATCGTGGGTGGGAAGTCTGCTTTGGTGCCATTAACGACCGACCGCAAAACCGAGGTGTTCAGGCGCGAATCACAGTCCGTAGTCGCCAGGCTCCTTCGACGTATCAGCGGTCGACACGCTGGATCGACCGAAACACACCTTGATGACACCGCCACGCCCCAAGACCGTCGACTGACCATCGCGCGTCGTCTGGCGGTCACGACCTGGGCGCTTGTTGTCGTGTACCGCAGCTGTACGGCCGGGCTGGCGTTCAACCGGGAGTGGCTGCTGGTCTACATCGCCACCGGGCTGATCGCCGCGAGCATCGGGCGTCGCCGCAAGGTCCTGCTGGTGGTCCGGGACTGGCTTCCGTTCGCCGTCGTGCTGCTGCTGTACGACTTGAGCCGGGGCGCGGCGACATTGGTCGGGGCACCCACGCTCTGGCAGCTGCAGCCGGCGATCGACCGATGGTTGTTCTTCGGGGTCATGCCCACCGTCTGGTTGCAGGAGCACCTCAAGATGCCGAAGCCACCGTGGTGGGAAGTGATCATCAGCACGGTCTACATGTCGTTTTTCGTCGTGCCGTATGTGGTCGCCGGGTTGTTGTGGCTGCGCGACCGAGACGAATGGAAAGCGTATACGTGGCGTTTTCTCACGCTGTCGTTTGCTGCGCTGGTCGTCTATATCGTTTTGCCGGCAGCGCCGCCCTGGGCTGCGGCCCGCTGCACCGCCAACGACGTCGCCGATGGGCCCTCCTACCCGGCGTGCATGTTCCGACACCCGGCCGGTGTTCCCGACGGCGGCCTGCTGGGTGCCATGCAGTTGAGCCAGCCCGGTGCGAACAACTTCGTGGAGCGAATCTCCACCCGCGGGTGGGGCACACTGCACATGCAATCGGCGGGGGTCTTGATCGACTCGGGACAGGCCAGTGTGAACCTGGTAGCCGCTATTCCGTCGTTGCATGCCGGGCTTTCGGCCATGGTGGCGATGTTCCTGTGGCGCAGGGTCCGCCGGCGATGGCGTGCGCTGCTGGTGGCTTACGTGGTGACCATGGCGTTTGCCCTGGTGTACTCGGCCGAGCACTATTTCATCGACATTCTGCTGGGCTGGGCGCTCGCCGCGAGCGTGATGCTGGTGATCGGCAGGCTGGACGCCCGCCGGTCGCGGACAGATGAAGCCTCAGTTGCCTGGCCCGCTGAATTCGACGAGCCAGCGGGCGATCTTGGCGGCGGCCTGACCGTAGAAAGTTCGATAGATCCGATCGGCGACGTAGCCGATGTGCGGGGTGGCGATCACGTTGTCCAGCGAGCGCAACGGGTGCCCGGGCGGCAGTGGTTCGATCTCGAACACGTCGAGTCCCGCGGCGGCGATCGCACGCGACCGCAATGCCTCGATCACGGCCTGCTCGTCCGCGATTGGCCCCCGCGAGGTGTTGACTAGCAACGGTGTCGGCTTCATCAGGCCGAGTTCGGCCGCGCCTACCAGGCCGCGGGAGCGCTGGCTTACCACCAGATGGATGGTGAGCACCTCGGCCCGGCTGAAAAGCGCGTCCTTGGAGACATACGTCGAGCCTCTCGACGACGGCATCCGGGTCGGCCAGGCGCAGCCGCCGAGAGCTGCTTCGGCACCGTCGCGCTGGCTTGCAATAAAATCTGAGCAGTGAAGCCGCAAAAGCATTCTGTCGCCTTGGTGATAAAGAACGACAAAGCCGAAGTTCTTCTTGTCAAACGTCCTGAAGACGAGGGCGGCCCACTTGCCGGCGTATGGGGATTTCCCGCAATAACGTTGCAACAAAACGAGACTGAAGTGCAAGCTGCTCGTCGCATCGGACACAGCAAGTTAGGTGTCGAGGTGAACGTCGGCGACAAAATAGGTGAAGGAACGGACGAGCGTGAAACCTCGCTACTTCATTTGAGTGATTACGCAGCAACGATCTGCGAAGGGCAGACGCCAAGCGTCCCGCAGAGCGATACCACAGTCACCCAGTATGTAGACATGAAATTCAGCTCAGACGCAAGCGAGCTGTTGCCAGCAGCGCAGCGAGGATCGGTATGTTCTCAGGTCTATTTGAGCTCAATCGGCGTCGATTGGTCTGATCGCAGCCGGTGATCTAGAAGAACGGATTGCTGTTGGCTTGCCATTCCGCCTCGGGCGGGCGCGGGCCGTAGCGGCGAATGTAGTCCTCGTGCATCTTCGCGTCTTTGCGGCGCCTGATCGCATCAACCAGATTCGGGTCCAGACCATGCTGCGCCAGCCGGTGGCGCCGCCACACCTTGTTCAGCGCAAGCGAAACCAACAATGCCCAGAAATAGATGGGCGCCGTCATCTCCAGGTGCACATACAGCGCGTTTTCGGCGGGCAGGAGCCAGAACGGGGCGAGGACCAAAAGCGGCGGGATCGCCGCCCGCAACATGAACCGGCGGACCGCTCCCTTACCGGCTAAATCGTGGGCGACCCACTCACGCATCGAGTCCGGAAGGCGTCGCTGCGTGTAGGAGTATGCGATGTACTGCAGGGCGTTGGGTCGGGCGCTCGACGTGATGGCTCCTGTGGGTGGTTTTGAAATTATGATTATGGCCGACAGCGCCACTTGCGCGCATCGATGCCCTGCTCTGGGCCCGGCGACGACGGGCGCGCTACGTCGTCGTGTTGGCGATGGCGAGCTTCGAGCGGACATGCACCAGCGGCGCATTTGGGTTGTGCGGCTGAGGAAGGGCCGCGACGGCGAACTCGGCAATGGCACCGGGGCGAAAGACGAGACAGTAAGTAGAACCGCCGTACTGGAAGTAACCGAGTTCGTCGCCTTTCGCCAAGTGGTTACCGGGCGTGACGTGCTCGTCGATGACGCAAGACGAAACGTCCGACATACCGATCCCGACGAAAGCCATGAGCCCGATGACCGGATCGTCAGCTTCGATGAGGATGATCGCGCGCGCCGCGACATGCGCCAGATAAGCTTGCGAAATCGGCGGATTGACCGCTTCTTTTCCTTCGGAATCGGCTTCTGAGAAGTACGTTCCCGGCAGGTTGAACGCTCGCACAACTGTCCCGCCGACCGGACTGTGCCAACGGTGATAGTCGGTGGCGCTCAGAAACGCTTGATACACGGTGCCGCCGATGAAATGCTCAACGGCGTCGTCGTTGCCCAGCATGTCCTGCAGCGAATACGGCTGGCTTTTGATCCAGAAGCGATCCTGTTGCTTGGCGCCCATGGCGATGCGGTAGGGCGTGGACTCACAGGCGCTGACGACCACCTTGTCGTCCTCCGGCGACGCGACCGGACGCTGGCCTTCCTTGAAGCGTCGGGTGAAGAAGTCGTTCCACGAAGCAAAGCCCCAGTGCTCCTCGTCCGGGTCGTACTCGAACTGCTCGATGCCGATTGCCCTTTGTGCCGCGGCGCACTTCCAGCCGGACGGCGAGTCGTTGAGCACATACAGCGAGTCGGTGCTATCGAGAAACGCGCACCAAGCGGTCAGCATCTTCTTGAGCATCTCGTTGACCCGCGGATCGCGGTAGGCCGCAAACCCCGCGGGGGTGCCCATCGTCCAGTCGAGAATCGCGCCGAGCGGTGTCATCACCATGTTGTCGCCGAATTCCGGCGCCATCGTCAACACCTCGTTGATCAGGCGCAGCATCTGCTCGACGCTCTGCAAGTGACGCTCGCGGTACGACCGGGCATGCGGCACTTCGGCAATCATCCGGTCGATGTACATGCGCACCACGGGGTCTGAGTCGATCAACTGCTGAAACTCGGTGATCACGGGATGCAGCTTCACGTCTGCGCCACGCGCCTCTACCCGCTGGCGGTGCCCGGTCAGCCAGGACTCCAAGTCATCCTGTTCGGCGGGCAGCCAGCCAGCGTTGCGCCGCACATCAAAACCCTCGGAAAGCGTCGTCACAAGGACTAAACCTAAGCTCACGACCCAGTCGCCGACCGCCGGATCGCTCGAATGCATGCGGGCGGCGCCGACTTGCACAGGTGCACGCCCGACGGCCGCGATGTCATGGGTTACTGATGCCCCGTCGAAGTGGAGCTAAGGGGACTCGAACCCCTGACCCCCACACTGCCAGTGTGGTGCGCTACCAGCTGCGCCATAGCCCCGTGCAGTCGTGCCCATCGAAGCTACACCACAGCCAACAAAGCGTTCAAAGTCGCTGGTCACGCCGCTTCACCGATGACTTGATCGACTACCTCCTGCGCCGCCTGCTGGACCTGGGCCAGATGCTCAGGACCGCGGAAGGACTCGGCGTAGATCTTGTAGATGTCCTCGGTGCCCGATGGCCGCGCGGCAAACCAGGCGTTGGCCGTCGTCACCTTCAGTCCGCCCAGCGGTGCGCCGTTGCCCGGCGCGGCGATCAGCTTCGCGGTGATCGGCTCGCCGGCCAGCTCGGTGGCCTTGACCTGATCGGCCGAGAGCTTGGCGAGGCGAGCCTTCTGCTCACGGTCGGCGGGCGCGTTAATGCGGGCATAGGTCGGCTCTCCGTATTTGCGGGCCAACTCTTGGTACCGCTGTGACGGCGTCGCCTCGGTGACGGCCAAAATCTCGGCGGCCAGCAACGCCAAGATGATGCCGTCCTTGTCGGTGGTCCACACCGACCCGTCACGACGCAGAAAGGACGCCCCCGCCGATTCCTCGCCGCCGAAACCGATGCCGCCGCTGATGAGAGGTTCGACGAACCATTTGAACCCGACCGGCACCTCGAGCAGCTTGCGGCCCATGCCGGCGACTACCCGGTCGATGATCGACGAGCTGACCGCGGTCTTGCCGACGGCGAGTGTGGTTGGCCACGAGGGCCGATGGGTGTAGAGGTAGCCGATGGCCACGGCCAGATAGTGATTCGGGTTCACCAGTCCGGCGTCGGGCGTGACGATGCCGTGCCGGTCGGCGTCGGCGTCGTTGCCGGTGGCCACCTGGTAGGAGTCCCGGTTGGCGATCAGCGATGCCATCGCGTCGGGCGAGCTGCAGTCCATTCGGATCTTGCCGTCGGTATCCAGCGTCATGAACCGAAACGTCGCATCCACCAAGGGATTGACCACGGTCAAATCCAGGTTGTGCCGCTCGGCGATCACCCCCCAGTAGTCCACGCTGGCCCCGCCCAGCGGGTCGGCGCCGATCTGCACGCCGGCGTCGCGGATCGCACGGATATCGACCACGTTGGGCAGGTCGTCGACGTAGGCATCGAGGTAATCGTGGCGCCATACGGTGCGCAGTGCACGGACCAACGGTATCCGCTTCACCTCCGACAGGCCGCCCCGCAGAATCTCGTTGGCGCGCTGGGCGATCGCGTTTGTCGCATCGCTGTCGGCTGGGCCGCCGTTGGGCGGGTTGTATTTGAATCCGCCGTCGGCCGGCGGATTGTGCGACGGTGTCACGACGATCCCGTCGGCGAGGCCATCAGCGCGGTCGCGGTTGTAGTTGAGGATCGCGTGGCTGATCGCCGGAGTCGGCGTGTACCGGTCGGCTGAGTCGACCATGGGGACCACGTCGTTGGCCGCGAGCACCTCGAGCGCCGTCACCCACGCCGGCTCGGAAAGGGCATGCGTGTCCCGGCCGATGAACAGCGGCCCGGTCGTACCCTGCGCGGCGCGGTACTCGACGATGGCCTGCGTGATGGCCAGGATGTGGGCCTCGTTGAACGCGCCGTCCAGCGCTGAGCCCCGGTGTCCCGACGTCCCGAAAACCACCTGCTGAGCGACGTCCTCTGGGTCCGGTTCTTTTACGTAGTACGACGTCAGCAGGTGCGGCAGATCAACGAGGTCTTCGGGCTGGGCCGGCTGACCGGCGCGCGGATGAGCCACCATGGCTTCAATTCTGCCTACCGTCGCGCGATAAGGTCCGGGAGCGTCAGCACCTTCGGCCAAGGAAAGGAATCGCCTAGTGCCAGGCCATGATTACCGCGAGCTTGCGGCGATCTTCGCGGGCGGGGCGCTGGGCGCGCTGGCCCGCGCCGCGCTGACCACCCTCGCGGCCCCCGACCCGACGCGGTGGCCCTGGCCCACCTTCACGGTCAACATCCTCGGTGCCTTCCTGGTGGGCTACTTCACCACCCGGTTGCTCGAACGGTTGCCGTTGTCGAGTTATCGCCGTCCGCTGCTGGGCACCGGACTGTGCGGTGGGCTGACCACGTTTTCGACCATGCAGGTCGAGATCCTCGCGATGATCGAGCACGGCAAGTACGGGCTGGCTGTCGGCTACGGCGTGGCCAGCATCGGGCTGGGCCTGCTCGCGGTGTATCTGGCCACCGCGCTGGTGCGCCGGGTTCCGGTGCGCGGATGACGGCCGCGATCTGGATCGGCGTGCTGGTGATCGGCGGCGTCGGCTCGGTGTTGCGTTTCCTGGTAGACCGGGCGGTGGCTCGCCGGGTGGCGCGGTCGTTTCCGTTCGGGACGCTGACGGTGAATATCAGCGGCGCAGCATTGTTGGGGCTGGTCGGAGGCCTGACATTGAGCCGCCAAGCGGCCCTGTTGGCTGACACCGCGTTCATCGGCTCCTACACCACGTTCTCGACGTGGATGCTGGAAACCCAGCGCCTGGGTGAAGAACGTCAGCTGTGGTCTGCCCTGGCGAACATTGCAGTGAGCTTCGCGCTGGGGCTGGCTGCGGCGCTGCTCGGGCAGTGGATTGGGAGCCGGCTGTGACCGAGCCCTGCCTGAAACTGACCACCTACTTCGGCG
>NZ_CAXUCH010000055.1:7983-22900 GCF_964249325.1 uncultured Mycobacterium sp.
GGACGGTCGAGGGTTCCTCGCCGACGCGATGCTCGATCTGTTCGGCGCGCGCGAGGTGGCCACCAGTGTGATGCTCCGCGGTATCAGTAGCTTCGGGCCGCGACATGTGCTGCGCACTGACGAGTCGCTGAGCCTATCCGAGGATCCGCCGGTTGCGATCGCGGCGGTCGACCTGGAGTCAAAGATCACGGGACTGGTCGACGAGGTGATCGCGATGACCGCGCGCGGACTCGTGACTTTGGAACGGGCTCGGTTGGCAACCGGCGACGTGGACTTAGCCGGCGACTCCGACGAGCGCGACGCGGTCAAGCTCACCATCTATGTGGGCCGTCAGGAACGAGTCGCCGGATTGCCCGCCTACCGCGCGGTATGCGATCTGCTGTATCGGCGTGGATTCGCGGGTGCTTCAGTGTTTCTTGGGGTCGACGGCACCGCGCACGGCGACCGCTACCGGGCCCGGTTCTTCAGCCGCAATGTCAATGTGCCGCTGATGATCATCTCGATCGGGACGGCGGCGCAGGTTTCGGCCGCGGTCGCCGAACTCAGCGCGGCCGTGCCCAAGCCGTTGCTGACCGTCGAGCGGGTCAGGGTGTGCAAGCGCGACGGGGCGTTGTTGGCGCGACCGCAGCGGCTGCCGACGGCCGACGAGCGCGGACGGGCGGTTTGGCAGAAGCTGATGGTGCACACCAGCGAAGCGACCGGGCATGGGGGTTTGCCGATTCACCGGGCGCTGGTCCGCCAGCTGCTGGAGTCCGGGATGGCCCGCGGTGCAACGGTGCTGCGCGGCATCTGGGGATTCCACGGCGACCATAAGCCACACGGCGACAAGCTATTTCAGCTGTCCCGGCGGGTACCTGTATGCACGATCATTATCGACAGGCCAGAGTGGATTGTCCGCAGTTTCGATATCGTCGACGAATTGACAGCTGGCCACGGATTGGTGACAAGTGAAATGGTTCCGGCGGCGCTGTCGCTCGACAAATCACGCCACCGCGACGGTATCCGCCTAGCGAGCTACGACTACTGATCAGGTTGCGGCTTAACGCGGGGCGCATCGTCGGGCGAACGCACCAAGGCATACAAGGCCATGCGGCGATTGGACATGTCATGTTCGCCGAGAAATACGCACCCTGCGCGCTCACAGAACCGGCGCCCCATCTGGTTGCGGTGGTCAGGATCGAACATGATCCGGCGGCATCGCGGTTCGTAATTCAGCACGCCCAAAACGAGATGGGGCAGCAAGGCTTGCACGATTCCTTTTTTCAAGACCCGCCCGTCCGGGACGGCGGCGTGTACGCCCACATCGCAGGGGTCGGCTTCATAGCGCTTAGCAATGGAATCCTTTGCCGCCCAGTATATTTCGAAGTAGGCTCCGTCTATTCCCTCGAGGCTGCCGACGAACGGACGGGAATAGCTCCCGTCGAGTTGAGCGCGCAGGTAGCGACGCCAACGCGACACGGGCCAGGCAGATTCCCAGGCGCCGGCCAGCAACGGCTGATTCATCCACCCGGCGATCATCTCAGCGTCGGTGTCCGGGTCGGCGAGGCGCAAAGCATATGGTGCGGGCAGTTCGAGCGTGCTTGGCGGCGGCGGCAGGTTGCGGACCTCGTCGGTGAGGCCCTCGGTCAATTCCCGTGGCAGGATCGGTTCGGTTTCAGTCATGTCGAGCAGCGAGCTTAGCGAAACCGGTGCTGATCAACTGCGGCTAAGCAGCTTCGCCAGCACAGCCGCCTGACTGCCCTGAGGATCCCGGGTGGCGGTTACCAGGGTCACGGCCCCACGCTTGGTGAGCTTGCGCAGTTCTTCCAGCGCGTCGCTGCCCTGCAGTTCTTTCTCGTAGCGCGAAACGAACTCATCGAAACGCTCCACCTTGTGGTTGTACCAGCGGCGCAGGTCATTCGACGGCGCGACATCTTTGAGCCAGGTGCCTACCCGCGGATCGTCCTTGCGGAACCCTCGTGGCCATACCCGATCGACCAAGACGCGCTGCCCGTCGTCAGGGCCAGGCTCGTCATAGACTCGCGCCACCCGGATACGGCTCTTGGCGCTCATGCGCCAAGGGTAACGCCGGGTGCAGCGACGGGTCCCACGCGTGAGTTGAACTCGCCCGAAGGCCCCACCAGTGCGTGAGAAAGCAGCCGGTGGGGCCTCCGCGGGATTCAGTTAGGCACGCGGCGTTTGGCCGTGAGTACCAGGCCCTGTAGCGCCAGCCCCGGGAAATGTCTCTCTGCGTCGCATCAGTCCGGCAAGCCCGCCCAAGCCGAGCAGGCCGACCAGTCCCCACAAGCCGGTGTGGTCGGTCTTCTGAGTGTTCTGAGTGTTGTCTGGTTGCGCCACCGTCGTCGTCGTAGACGACGGGATGGGCGCGCTCTGCACGGCGGCATTCGCCATCCCGGCACCGCCAAATAACAGCGCCCCCGTGGCTGAAACGACAGCAATGGTCTTACGCATAAACATCCTCCAGGTAACAGGTAAGTAGGGCCGGAATATCGATCGAACTAGAGTGGCTAGTCTTCCGGCACGAACGACAAAGAAGGCCCGAGGTTCAAGGTCGAACGCACGTGCCCAATACCCTGCGGCAACTTCTCGCAAACATCGGCGCGCCAGCGGACAGGTAACCAGCAGGGATGAACCGCGGCGCCCTGGGAGGCGTTTGGGCGGGCTCCCGCGCGGGGTATGCCGGGGCATCGAGCGGCGCACAGCCCATCGCGCCTTCGCGTCCCCCGACCACTGGAGGTTTCAGCATGGCCGACATGATTGTCGAATCACCTGAAGAAGTAATCGCCTTTCTCAAGGCGCAGCACGACCTCATTGAGGACATGTTCGACGAAGTGCTGCATGCCTCGGACCCGAAAGCTCGTGAGAAGCCGTTCATTACGTTGCGTCAATTGCTGGCCGTGCATGAGACGGCCGAGGAAATGGTGGTGCATCCCCGGGTGCGCCGCGAGCTGAACAACGGCGACGCGATAGTCGATGCGCGGCTCAAAGAGGAGCATGAAGCGAAGGAGCTGCTGTCGAGCATCGAGGGCCTCGACATCACCTCACCACAGTTCGTCGACGAGCTCACCAAGCTGCGGAAGGCAGTGCTCGACCACGCCGAGCAGGAAGAGACTGAAGAATTTCCGAAGTTACAGCGGAAACTCGACACCGACGACCTTAAGCGGATGGGCACAGCGGTGCGCGCGGCTGAGGCCATCGCGCCAACGCGGCCGCATCCCGGTGTGGAATCAGCCAAGTTGAATCTCGCTGTCGGACCGTTCGCGTCGATGCTCGACCGCGCGCGTGACATGATCAAACAAGCCATCGGCTAGCTCACTGCGGTACCCTCCCGCCTCAACACACGCTAGTTTTTGCAAGTGGCCCTCACTCGCACGCTGGCGCTGGCTAGGCTGCACGGCGCATTCAATGTGGCGGGGGCTTGAGGAACCATGGCTGAAGACACCGTCGGGCTGACCGATATCGCGGTCCGGCTACCCGGGCTGTTAGTGGATGCGCCGGTAATCCTGCGCGGCGTGTTGACTGCGTTCTTGACTCGCCGCTCGGCCAAGACCTCGATCGGGAAGGTCTTCCAGCACCGCGCTGGACGGCACTGCGATGACGTTTTTATTCGATTCGAAGACGAAGTCGTGACCTACGGTCAGGCCAACGAAACCGCCAACCGGTATGCCGCCGTGCTCGCCGCCCGCGGAGTGAAGCGGGGAGACGTGGTCGCCATCATGCTTGAGAATTCGCCACTCACGGTGCTGTTGATGCTGGCGGTGGTGAAATTGGGCGCGATCGCCGGCATGCTGAACTATCACCATCGTGGAAGGGTGCTTGCTCACAGCGTCAACTTGCTGAATGCCAAGGCGCTGATCAGCGACGAAAAGCTGCTCGAGGCTGTCGACGAATCCGGCGCGAAAGTTGCCGAAACAATCAGCGCCGACCAACTGGAACGGCTGGCCGCGGACGCGCCCCCCGAGAACCCGGCGGTGACGTCGTCGGTGCGAGCGCAGGAGCCGGCTTTCTACATCTTCACCTCGGGCACCACCGGCGCGCCGAAGGCCAGTGTGATGACCCACTACCGGTGGCTGCGGGCGCTCGGCGGATCCGGCGCGCTTGGCATGCGACTGAAAAGCAGCGACACCTTGTACTGCTGCCTGCCGCTGTACCACAACAGTGCGTTGACCGTCGGGGTGTCCGGGGTGCTCAGCGCCGGCGCCACGCTCGCGCTGGGCCGGTCGTTCTCAGCGTCCCGGTTTTGGGACGAGGTAATCCGCTACGACGCCACCGCGTTTCTGTACATCGGCGAGATCTGCCGTTACCTGCTCAACCAACCCGAAAAGGACACCGACCGCCAACATAGGGTCCGCGTGATCGGCGGCAACGGCTTGCAGCCCGACATCTGGGAGGAGTTCGTCACCCGCTTCAATATTCCGCGCGTCTTCGAGTTCTACGGGGCCAGCGAAGGCAATACCGGGTTCGTCAACATCTTCAACATCCCCAAGACCGCCGGCGTCTGCCCGACCAGGGTCGCCTTTGTCGAGTACGACCCAGAGACCGGCGAACCAGTTCGCGATGCGAAGGGCCGGGTGCGCAAGGTACGCGGCGGCACGCCGGGGCTGTTGCTGAGCAAGGTCACGAAGATGCAGCCGTTCGAGGGCTACACCGACGCTGAGGCCACCGAGAAGAAGTTGGTACGCAATGCTTTTCGGGAAGGAGACGTGTGGATCAACACGGGAGATCTGATGCGTCCGCAGGGCTGGCGCCATGCCGCCTTCGTCGACCGGCTCGGTGACACGTTTCGGTGGAAGGGTGAGAATGTCGCGACGACGGATGTCGAGGCGGCCGTGTCGACCGACCCGACTGTCGAAGCAGTGACGGTCTTCGGGGTAAAGGTTCCCGGCACCGACGGGCGCGCCGGGATGGCGGCAGTGGTGCTGAAGGACGGTCGTCAGTTCGACGGCAAGTCGCTGGCCAAGACGGTGTACGAGCAACTGCCCAGCTATGCAATGCCTTTATTTGTGCGAGTCGTCGATTCGCTGGAGCACACTCCGACGTTCAAGAGGAAAAAGGCCGATCTGCGCGAACAGGGCTACGGGCCTCATATCACCGATCCGCTCTACGTTCTCAAAGGTCGCGAGGAGGGCTATGTCCCCTACTACGACGAGTGCCCCAATGAAGTAGCGGCCGGCTCCCTCCCGCAAGGCTGACCACGGTACGAGGCTTCGCTCAATTCCCGGCGATACCGGCGGCCTGCTCCAGTTCGCACAGCGCCGGTTCGATGCCGTCGGCCAATTCGTCGATGTCGTTTGCGATCTCGGGTGTGGTGACGAAGCCGAAGTCAACCGATCCGCAGTAGCTGAAGCAGGTGACGTTGAGCCCGACGTCCATCACCAGCGGACCAATCGGCAGCAGGGTTTCCACCTTCGCGCCGGCCATGTAGATCGGGAAATCAGGTCCGGGCACGTTGGAGACCACCAGGTTGATCGGGGCGACGTTTCTCCCAATGTGGCTGGTGGTGTAGGCGCGCGCCGCAAGTCCCAGCAGCCCCGGCGGCGTCGTTTCGGTTAATCCCATGATCTGGTGGGCGGTAAGGGCTTTCGCCATATCTTTGGCGCCTTGGGTGCTGTCGTGGATGGCTTTCATCCGCTCACTTGCATCGGCGACGTTGGTCGGAAGGCTCACGGTCATGGAGCTGATCTGGTTCCCTACGTCGGTACCTTCGGTGCGGGTGGACACCGGCACCTGGGCCAGCAGCGGCCGGTCCGGTAGCTCGTCGCGATCCTGCAGGTAGCGGCGCATTGCCCCGCACACCATTGCCAGGACCACATCATTGACCTTCACGCCGAACGCGCCTTTGACCGCTTTGACCCGCTTGAGCGGCACCCGGCTGCCGCTGACGCGCCGGTGTGGCGAGATTGGGGCATTGAAGCGTGTAGTCGGTGCGTCGAAGTAGCGAGGCGGCTTGTTGGCGATGCCGCGCACCGCCAGCTGTTGTCGCACTGTCTGCTCGACCAGGCGCAGCATCCGGTAGGGCGTCATCACGGTGACGTTGAAAAGACCGCCGATTGCTCGAAGCTCCAACCTGGGCAGGCCGACACCGACCAGGGAGTCCTTCGGCTTACCCGCCGGCGGGCGTGGTTCGGGAGTGGCGTCGAGCATGATTTCACTGAGCCCCGCGCCGGACACACCATCGATGAGAGCGTGGTGCATTTTCGTCAGGGTGGCGACCCGGCCGTTCTCGACACCCTCGATGAACCACATCTCCCATAGTGGGCGCCCGCGATCCAGCTTGTAGGACATCAACTGGCCGACCAGGTCGTCGAGTTCTTTACGGCTGCCCGGCGAGGGCACCGCGATTCGGCGGATGTGGAAGTCGATGTCGAGCTCAGGATCCTCGACATACCAGGGCCGGTCTAATCCGAGCGGCGCCCCGGCCACCCGGTACCGCAGCTGCGGCATTTCGGGCACCCGGCTGGCCATCAGGTCGCGAACAGCCCTGAACGAGAAGTCAGGAACGTCCGACGGATCGCAGATCATCAGGCCGCCGACATGCATGTGCCAGCCCGGCGTTTCCGCAAACCAGAACGCCGCATCAGCACTGGAAAGCCGCTTCATGGTCATAGCGTAGGAACTGCGGGCGGATGGCGACCGAAGAATTGCCGCACTGCTTGAGCGCGGTCGGCAACAACACGGCAGACCCGTAATCCGTCGGCGGTGGTGCTGTAATTGCAGTATGGCCGACCGTCTGCGCCTGCTCGGCTTGCCGATGCTACCGCCCCGCGTGCCGGGGGTGGCCCGGGTTGGCCGTGTGCCAAGCGGCCGCACCGTGGAGTTACCGGGCCGCGGCAGTACTTATGTGGTCGATTCCGGGCCGGTCTCTGGTGCGCCCACGTTCATGTTGCTGCACTCGTTGGCGTGCACCGGGCTGATGACGTGGTATCCGACGCTAGCGATGATGCAGGAGTTCGGACGCGTGGTGGTGTTCGACCAGCGCGGCCATGGTCAGGGCATCCGCTCGTCGCGGTTCTTGCTCGAAGACTGCGCCGACGACGTCGCTGCCCTGGCCGACGTTTTGGGGCTGGAAACGTTCGTTCCTGTCGGCTATTCGATGGGGTCGTTTATCGCGCAGCTTGTTTGGCGGCGCCATCCACAACGGGTCGATGGGCTGGTGTTGTGCGCCGCAGCCGCGGCGTACAACCGTGCAAGCTACGAGCGACTGGCCACGGGTCTCTTCGCCGCGGTGATCGAGGCGTTGACGCCGTATCCCGGCTTACCCGTCGCTCCGCAGCTATCAACTGAGCAACTGGTCAGGAACGACAGCCGGTGGTTGCTCGGGCAGGTCCGCGCCACCAGCCCGGGGGCAATCAGCCGCGCAATCGGCGAGATGATGCGGTTCGACTCGACGTCCTGGGTAGCCGAGATCGACGTGCCGACGTCGGTGGTGATCACCTTGCGTGACCGCGCCTTCAGCATACAACGTCAGCTCTCGCTGGCCAGCCAGATACCCGGTGCGCACGCGGTCACGGTCGAGGCTGGGCACGCCAGCTGCACTTTGCAGCCACAGAAGTTCCTCCCGGGACTACGGGAGGCTGTGGAATCGGTACAACGCCGCATCGTTGCCGAGAAAGCAAGCTAGGAACCTGGCGATTCCGATGAAGCGACTCAACGGCTGGGACGCGTTGATGCTTTACAGCGAGACACCCAACGTGCACCAGCACACGCTGAAGGTTGCCGTCATCGACATTTCCGACTTCGCGGGCACGCCAACGGTGGAGGTGTTGCGCGACATGCTGCGCCGGCGCCTGCATCTGCTGGAACCCTTGCGCTACCAGCTGATCGACGTCCCGCTGCATCTGCATCGGCCGATGTGGCGGGAACGGGTCGAGGTGGACCTCGGCTACCACGTGCGCCCCATCGCGGTGCCGGCGCCGGGCGGTCGGCGAGAACTTGACCGCGTAACCGGCCTGATCGCCAGCACACCTCTCGACCGCAGCCGGCCCCTGTGGGAGATGTACTTCGCTGAAGGACTGGCCGGCCCCCGCGTCGCCGTGATCGCCAAGATTCATCACGCGCTGGCCGACGGTGTTGCATCGGCCAACCTGATGGCCCGTGCTCTCGACTGGCCGCAGTCGAGCGCGGACGAACGCGATCGGTATGACACCGATCCGGAGCCTTCCGCCGCACAGTTGCTGGCAGCGGCCGGCCGCGACCATCTTCGTCAGCTCGCCATGCTTCCTGGCGCCGTCCGACAAAGCGCTATGGGCATCGCGCGGCTGCGGCGACGGGCCCATGAACGTGGTCCGCAACCGCAAATGGCCCGCGCCTTCCATCCGCCGCTCACATTCATCAACCACAAACTCTCGCCACGGCGCACCTTTGCCACCGCCACGCTGTCGTTGGCCGACGTCAAACAAACCGCCAAACGCCTCGAGATCACCATCAACGACCTGGTGCTAGCCACCGCGGCAGGAACGTTGCGGGAACTGCTGCTGCGCTATGACGGTCGCGCCGACCAGCCGCTCATCGCCTCAGTGCCGGTCAGCATCGACACCTCGCCGCAGCGCATCAGTGGCAACGCGCTCAGCACCATGCTGGTGTCGCTGCCCGTGCAGGTAGACGATGCGTTGGCGCGTGTCCGGCTGACCTGCATCGCCACCCGCATCGCCAAGGAGAACCACGAGCTGCTGGGCCGCAAGACCATCGCCAGCTGGATCGACTACGCCCCCGCCTTCGCGATCATCGGCGCCTTCCGCTGGACCTCTGCACACCGACAGCAGAACCAGGTCCTCAACTTGAAAATCTCGAACGTGCCAGGACCGCGCGAGCGGGGCCGCGTCGCCGGAGCTGTGGTCAGCGAGATTTACTCGGTTGGCCCGGTCGCGGCGGGCAGCGGCCTGAATATCACGGTGCGGAGCTACGCCGATCAGCTCAACATCTCCGTCCTCGCCGACGACGGGACGCTGACCGAACCCCATGAGTCCACCGACGCAATGATCAGCTCCTTCGCCGAGATCCGCTGCGCCGCCGGCTTGGGCGAGCAGCTCAGCCGGGTCGGTACTGCGATGCCGCAAGCCAGCGCGATCTAACGGGCATTCGCTACACCCGCACGATGACGTCGCCCGGATATGTAGCCGAATCGTTCATTGAGCCCATTAGGCTCGTTGCATCCGATCTCTTGCCCGGCCGAAGCCGGGCAGTAGGGGGTGGAGATGGAGGAGAGGGCCAAGCACACAATCCCGGCGGCTTCTCCTGCCGGTCGCCGGGGACCGGGGTTTTCGGATCAGCGGCGCGCCGTTACCAGTCCGCTGTGGCAGGCGCTGGGGCCGTTCACCCGGACCGGCGGTTTCTATGCCCGGTCCTGGGCCGACTACCTGGACCGTCAGCCCGGCGAGCTGCCCGTGGGCCGACCAAGCATCACGCTCGCGGCACAGGCATTCCTCGACGAAATCCTGCTGTTGGGTTTTCACCTGCTGCGGTCGGCGCCCGACCCGGCGACACAGGAACGCATCCAGCAGGAGGTGATCGCAGCACTCGACCTCTATGGCCAAAAGGGCTGGCTGGAGCATCCCGGGGGGTTTTTCCCGACGCCCCCACCGCCGAGCGGCGTCTCCGTATGTCCAGTCAACAGCCGTGGGCGCACCTACGAACGCATGTCCTTTGACAGCGAGTACCAGCCGCATTCAGGTGAACCGGGCCGAGAACGCTGGCTTGGCTATGCCTCCAGTAGCCGGGTGTACGCCTTGATGCTGCGGCACAGTGAGCCGCGACCATGGCTCGTGTGCGTGCACGGCGCGGAAATGGGACGGGCCGCTTTGGATCTCGCGCTGTTTCGCACGTGGCATCTGCACTCCGATCTTGGCCTGAATGTCGTGCTTCCGGTGCTTCCCATGCATGGCCCTCGTGCGCGCGGGCTACCGAAGGGCACCTCTTTCCCCAGTGCCGACGTACTCGACGACGTTCACGGTGTGGCGCAAGCGGTTTGGGATATCCGGCGCCTGCTGTCGTGGATCCGGTCACAGGGGCCGGCCGCAATCGGACTAAACGGCATCTCCCTCGGCGCATACCTCGCATCTCTGGTCGCCAGCCTCGACGACGGCCTCACCTGCGCCATCCTTGGCGTCCCTCCCGTCGATCTGGTGCAACTGATCAGCCGCCATGCCGGCCTCAGCGACTACGACGCGATCAGTCGAACGCTGAAGCTGGCCAAGCCCATCGGCCAGATGATCTCTCCGCTCGCGCTGACTCCCTTGGTGCCGAAGCAGGGCCGCTTCATCTACGTCGGGATCGCCGACCGATTGGTACACCCACGCGAAGAAGCCACCCGGCTGTGGCAACACTGGGGCAAACCCGAGATCTGTTGGTACCCCGGCGGCCACACCTGGTTCTACCGCTCGCGGCCAGTGCAGCGATTTGTGGACCATGCGCTGGCGCAGTCCGGGCTGCTGGACCGTTGAGCGCGGTCGCGGCCCGTAGCCTGGTGAGGTGAGTGTTGCACCGGATACGACGATCGTCCTGCACGACCGCTTCGCACGCGAGTTGCCGGAGATGGCTGTCCGCTGGCAAGCCGAGACGCCTCCCGACGCGCAACTGCTGGCGCTCAACGAGCCGCTGGCCGCCGAGCTCGGGCTGGACGCTGGCTGGCTGCGGACGTCTGACGGCCTGCGTTTCTTGGTGGGCAACCGCGTTCCCGACGACGCCACTCCGGTAGCCCAGGCCTACGCGGGACATCAATTCGGCGGCTACGTGCCGCGGTTGGGCGATGGTCGAGCCTTGCTCCTCGGCGAGCTGCTCGACCGCCACGGCGGCCTACGCGACATCCACCTGAAAGGATCTGGGCCCACGCCGTTCGCACGCGGCGGTGACGGCCTGGCCGTCGTCGGACCGATGCTGCGCGAATACATCGTCAGCGAGGCAATGCACGCGTTGGGCGTTCCGACGACGCGATCGCTGGCCGTGGTAGCCACGGGGCGCCCGGTGCAGCGCGAGACGCTGCTGCCCGGCGCCTTGCTGGTCCGTGTCGCGAGCAGTCATCTGCGGGTGGGCAGCTTCCAGTACGCCGCTGCCACCGGCGACGTCGACCTGTTGCGACGCCTAGCCGATCATGCCATTGCCCGCCATCATCCGAGCGCCGCCGCAGCCGAGCGTCCCTACCTGGCACTGTTTCAAGCCGTCGTCGCTGTCCAGGCGTCGTTGGTGGCGCGATGGATGCTTGTCGGGTTCGTCCACGGCGTCATGAACAGCGACAACATGACCATCTCCGGCGAAACCATCGACTACGGGCCCTGCGCGTTCATGGAGGCCTACGACCCCGAGACGGTCTTTAGTTCCATCGACTTCTGGGGGCGCTACGCCTACGGCAACCAGCCGGAGATGGCCGCGTGGAACCTCGCCCGGTTAGCTGAGGCGCTTCTTCCCTTGATCTCGGACAACGACGACGAAGCGCTCGCACTTGCCGAGGAGGCATTCGGTGCATTCCTGCCGCAGTACCAGGCCGCCTGGTCGGCGGGCATGCGAGCCAAACTGGGCTTGACTGCGGACATCGAGGCCGACATGGTCACCGCATTGGCCGACGAGTTGCTCCACCTGCTGCGGGAGAGCCACGTCGACTACACCTCGTTCTTCCGTCACCTCAGCCGAGCGGCCCGCGACGAGGCGGAATCCGTGCGCGGCCTGTTCGTCGACCTCGCCGGGTTCGACGGCTGGATGACGCGGTGGCGAGCCCTTGAGCCGGACGCCGAATTGATGGACCGGGTCAACCCGATCTACATCCCGCGCAACCATCTCGTGGAGGAGGCTTTGACCGCGGCCACAGCGGGCGAGCTAGATCCCGTCCGCCGGCTCCTTGCCGCAGTGACCGCGCCCTATGACGAACGGCCGGACCTTGAGCGCTACGCATCCCCCGCCCCAGAGGACTTCGGCGCGTACCGCACGTTCTGCGGCACATAACCCCACGGGTGTCGTCGGTCGGCACGAGCAGTGCTCTGCGCGGACGTGGGTCAATCGTTGCCCGGACCGTCATCGGCGCAGAACAATCAATTCGTGACCAGAATGCCGAGCCGTTGGCTACGTCGTGACAGCGGGAAGGCTCGTATCGAGCGTGGAACCCCGCGCTGGATTGTTGGTCTGGCGATCCTGGTTGCTGGGTTGATCCTGCTCGCGTCCGTCTTTCTCGACTGGGGTCACATCACAATCGGCGACCGGTCGAACAGCATTGCGCAGATTTCGGTGTCCGGGGCGGGTGGCGTTTCGGTGACCATGCCTCAAGATGACCCGGAATTCGAGCGCTACGCCGCGAAGTCCCTAGAGCACGTCGTCAGCCATCGCGGCCTTTGGGTCGCCGTCATTGCTGTCCTGGTTATTGCCGCCGGAGCCGCGTATTTGTGGCTGCTTCCCCGCGAGCAGGCAGCCGTTGGTGTCGTGGTGCTATCCGGCATCGCTTCGGCCTTTTGCATGTCCTGCGCGTTCAACCTTCGAAGGATTTTCGGCGAAGCCTTCGACGTCAACGTCGGCCACTACTCGCTGGGCATCGGCCTGGTGATGGCTTGCTGCACGACAATAGGTCTCATCGCGCTGGGTGTGGCAGCGCTTGTTTTGGAGCGCGGCACGGCCGAATAGATCTGCCGTGGAGTTCGGGGCTGTTTGCCCTCGCTCTGCACCGTCCCGGACCGAACCCCGACGTATGCTCGCCTGCATGAGCAGGCTCGCGGCCGACGCAGCTGTGCTGGTACGCGCGGGCGGGCCGGTGGCTCGGCTCACCCTCGCTCGACGCCCATGGTGCCGTTGTCGCGCGCGATCGGCAGGAAACGTGCCCTGGAGATGTTGCTTACCGGCCAGCCGATCTCCGCTGAGACCGCCTGGGAGTGGGGCCTGGTAAACCGGGTGGTCCCGGCGGACATGATTGACGACGAACTCGGCGCGATCGTCGACGCGATCGTGGCTTCGAGCCCGTTGACCGTAGGGCTAGGCAAGGAAGCGTTCTACGCTCAGATCGAGCTCGACGAACATCGGGCCTACGATCTGACCAAGGCCGTGATGGCGATGACCGCTCGCGCCGACGATGCCCAAGAGGGCATGTGCGCATTCCTTGAAAAGCGTCCAGCAACCTGGGCTCGACGCTAGCTGGCGTCAGTAGTGGTAGGTGTCCGAAGGCGCAGGCCGGTGAACCGGTTCGTCCTCGAACTCAGCGGCTTCGATCCCGTAGGCACGCGCCAGATCGAGGATCTTGGTGGCCCTGGCGATGCGCGGAAGATCAGAGCCGTTGCGAATCTGCCCCCCGTCGCGTTCGAACTCTGCGAAAAACTCTTTGGCCCAGGCAATTTCATCCTGTGATGGGGATAGTCCCTCATTCACCACCGAACATTGGTCCGGGGACAGGCAGATCTTGCCCGTCATCCCGAACTCTGCGGAAACAGCCGTGGCCTCGATTAACTTCAGCGGGTTGGAGCCAATGGTCGGCCCGTCGATCGCGCTGGGCAGGTTTGCGGCCTTGGCGGCGATCGTGAAGCGGGAGCGAGCATAAGCCAGAGTGGCAGGGTCTTCTCCGAAACCGGTGTCACGGCGGAAATCACCGATGCCGAAGGCAAGCCGAAAAGTCCCCTTGGCGGCGGCGATTTCGGTGATGCGCTCCAGACCTCGGGCAGTTTCGACCAGCGCCACGATCGGCACGTTGGGCACTCGTCTCGCTGTCTCGGTGACGTGGTCCACCGATTCGACCATCGCCAGCATCACCCCGCCGACCGAGGTGCCGGCTAGCATGTCGAGATCGTCCGCCCACCACGGGGTGCCGAAGCCGTTGATGCGGACCCAATCGGTGTTTCCGGCGCGAAGCCAACGTGCGACGTGGTCGCGGGCTGCGGCCTTGTCCTTGGGAGCGACCGCATCCTCGATGTCAAGCACGACGATGTCGGCCGGAGAGCGTGCGGCGTCTTCGAACCGGTCGGGGTGCGCGCCGTTGACCAATAACCAACTCCGGGCAAGAACCGGATCGATGCGTGAGCCGACGCCAGCGGCGTCCGGCGCGGTGGTTTCGATCTGTTCGTACATTGAGTGATCTGCCATCTATTCGTTCGGTCGGTTTTACCTCGTTCTATCCCAACCGTAACGGTGTCTCCAACCAACCCGGGCACGAGCTAAGCGTCGCTGGTTGCAAATGCCGATCCGCTGGGCCTGAGCGCGCCGGGGCCGGGAAGCGACTTCGTCGATGGTCAGCAGTGGCACGCGGCCCCAGACCGGATTCCGCGTCGTACGGCTCTTTCGCGGGGCTAGCGTTTTATCGGTGGAGGCCGGCGAGGTCATTGGTGGCCGCTACGAGCTGCGAGGCATCCTGGGCCGCGGCGGCATGGCGGAGGTCCGCGAAGCGTGGGACCGTCGTCTGCGGCGGGTGGTGGCGGTAAAGCTACTGCATCCTGCCCTCACCGACGTGACCGAGAAACGGCTGCGCTTCGAAGCCGAGGCGCGAGCGGCTGGCGCGCTGGCCAGTCCACACATCGTTGTCGTGCACGACTACGGCGAGTACAACGGCACTCCCTTCATTGTCATGGAGCGACTACCCGGCGCTTCGCTGGCCGATGAGATCGCCCGGGGCCCGCTGCCTCAACTAATGGTGCGTGATCTGCTCGTCGACGTCCTGGAAGCCTTGGCGCTGGCACACGATGCCGCAATCCTGCATCGCGACATCAAACCGGGAAACATTTTGTTCAGCGGATCTGGTGGCGTCAAGGTCACGGACTTCGGCATCGCCAAGACCGCCGAGACGGCCTACACCCTGACGGGACAGATCGTCGGCACGCTCGCCTACCTCAGCCCAGAGCGAATATCGGGAAGGTCGGCGACGGTATCCGACGACATCTACGCCGTCGGTGTGGTCGGTTATGAGGCGTTGACCGGTCGCAGACCTTTCATCGAGAAAGAGATCGGCGCATTAGCGCATGCC
>NZ_CAXUCH010000056.1:0-21680 GCF_964249325.1 uncultured Mycobacterium sp.
CGGACGGCGGCGACACAGCGTACGACGGGCCGTTCTGGGATGCGCTACGGCCGGCGACGGTGCTTCCGCAGGTCGTCGCCAACGGTGTTGCGGTCTTCCTGGTCGGCGGGTGGCACGACGCCTTCCAGCGAGGCACGCCGCTCAACTACGCCGCGCTGCAGAACGCCTTCGCCGGGCGGCCGGACGAATCGCCGATGGAACCGGGCCAGCCGGTGTCGGATCGGGTGCGGTTGTTCATGGGGCCCTGGTACCACGTCACGAACTTCGACGGCCTGCACATCAACGCGCTGCAGTTGCGCTGGTTCGACCAGTGGCTGCTAGACGACGCGGCAGCGGCGATCTCCGACCCGCCGTTCACCTTCCAACCCATCGGACGCCCGCAATGGTTCCACGCGCGCGAATACCCGCTCCCCCAAGCGACACCCACCCGGTTCTACCTGTCCCATGCAGGCCATCTCAGCACCGAATGCTCCCCGGACCGAACGGTGGCGACGCTCAATTACGCGGCTCGCGGTCCGGTGGCAGGCCGAAGCCTGGAGCAGTGGACGTTGGGGATGAACAGCTTCTTCACCGCCCAGCGGGGTCGGCGCATCCGCTACGACACCGACAACCGGCGCCTACAGCGCAGGGCGCTGACCTACACGACCGAACCGTTCACGTCCCCCACCCTGGTGGCTGGGCCGATTGCGCTGACCGTCCATGCGATAGCCAACACCACCGAGACGGTGTGGGTCGCCCACCTCGACGACGTCGCGCCCGACGGAACCAGCCGCCCGCTGACGCAAGGCGCGCTGCTCGGCTCCCACCGTGCGCTGGACCCCGACCGCACCTGGTACCTGCCTGACGGCACCGTGCTGCGACCGCATCACTACAGCACCCGCGCCGCGGCCGAACCCGTCGTTCCCGGCGAGCTGACCCGCTACGACGTCGAGATCTTCCCGACCGCCGCCTACATCGCACCCGAGCATCGGCTGCGGCTCATCCTGACCACCTACGACTTCCCCCACCTGGTTCCCACCAAGCGCGCGCGTCGTGCCCTGGCCGGCGGACGCTACCAGCTCCACCAGGGCGGTCCGACCGCGTCGCGCATCCTCATCCCGCTGGCCGACCCGGACGCATTCGCCTAAACCGCGACATCGGGCTCGTGCCCGCACGCGGCGCGGCCTGCGCCGAAACTGCGTCCACTGCGCCGAAACTGCGCCTACAGTCGCGTCTGCCGCGTAGACCACGCTATGGGCGCAGGGTCGACGCCATGGCCGCAGACTCGGCGCGGCGACATCCGGCTCCTCTCCCGCCCGCCGCGCGGGCGAAGTCACAACCGTCGCATACGATCGACCCTCGTGTCCCACGACGGTAATCAGCGATCAACGATCGCCCGGATCATCGCCGTCGTCGCCGGGATCGCCGGTCTCCTGCTGTGCAGCCTGATCGCACTGCTGCCGGTAAAGCAGACCACCGCGACCATACTCTGGCCACCAGGCACCACCGCCGACGGACACGTCACCGGTATCACGGCACCGCTGGTGTCCGGAGCGCCGCGAGCGCTGGACATCTCTGTCCCCTGCGCGGCGATCGCGACGTTGCCGGCCAGCGGCGGCCTGGTCGTGTCGACCCTGCCCGCCGACGGATTCCAGACCGGCAAGAGCGGACTGTTCGTGCGCGCCAACAACGACACGATCGTCGTCGCGTTCCGGGACACGGTGGCGACGGTGGCGCCCCGGCCCGCCGTGGCCGCCGGCGCCTGCAGCGTGCTGCACATCTGGGCCAGTGCCGGTGGGGTCGGCGCGGACTTCGTCGGTGTCCCCGGCGCCGTCGGCACGCTGCCGGCCGAAAAGAAACCTCAGGTCGGCGGCGTCTTCACCGACCTGAAGACCGGTCCGCAGCCGGGACTGGCGGCTCGCATCGACATCGACACCAGGTTCATCACGACAGCTACGGCCATGAAGAAAGTTGCGATGGCCCTCGGCGTGCTTTCAGTGGTCGTCGCCATCGCTGCGCTGGCTATCCTCGACCGCCGGGCGGGCCCGCGACCACCCCGCAGTTGGCGATGGTTGCAGGCTAACGTCGCGACCTGGCTGGCCGACGCCGCTGTGATCGCGACGCTGCTGGTGTGGCATGTCATCGGGGCCACCACGTCCGACGACGGCTACAACCTCACCATCGCCCGGGCGGCGCGCCAAGCCGGATACGTGCCGAACTACTACCGGTTCTTCGGCACCACCGAGGCCCCGTTCGACTGGTATCCCGCAGTGCTGGCGCACCTGGCTTCGGTCAGCACCGCCGGGGTGTGGATGCGGCTGCCCGCGACCGCGGCCGGAATCGGGTGCTGGCTGATCATCAGCCGCTACGTGCTGCCGCGGCTGGGCCCGGCCAGGGGCGGGCTGGCGGGCAACCGGGTGGCGGTGTGGACCGCGGGCGCGGTGTTCGTGGCCGCCTGGCTGCCGTTCAACAACGGCCTGCGCCCCGAGCCGCTGATCGCGTTCGGCACCCTGGTGACCTGGGTGCTGGTCGAGCAGGCGATCGCCACCCGGCGGCTCGTTCCGGCGGCGGTCGCGATCGTTGTCGCGATGCTTACCGCAACGCTGGCCCCGCAAGGCCTGATCGCCCTCGGTGCGCTGTTGACCGGTGCGCGGGCCATCGCGGCGATCATCGCGCGGCGCCGGGCAGCCGACGGGCTGTTGGCGCCGCTGGCGGTGTTGGCCGCGTCGCTGTCGCTGATCGCGGTCGTGGTCTTCCGGGCGCAAACACTGGCCACCGTGGCCGAGAGCGCGCGTATCAAATACGTCGTCGGGCCGACGATCGCCTGGTATCAGGAGTTTTTGCGCTACTACTTCGTGACGGTCGAGTCGAATGTCGACGCGTCGATGACCCGCCGCTTCGCCGTGCTGGTGCTGCTGCTGTGCCTGTTCGGGGTGCTCGTGGTGCTGCTGCGCCGCGGCCGGATCGCGGGGGTGGCCAGCGGGCCGGCCTGGCGACTGGTCGGCGCATGCGCGGCGGGGCTGCTGCTGTTGACCTTCACGCCCACGAAATGGGCCATCCAGTTCGGCGCGTTCGCCGGGTTGGCCGGCGCGCTGGGCGCCGTCACCGCGTTCACCTTGGCCACGGTCGGGCTGCACAGCCGCCGCAACCTGTCGCTGTATATCACCGCGTTGCTGTTCGTGCTGGCCTGGGCCACCTCGGGCATCAACGGCTGGTTCTACGTCGGCAACTACGGCGTGCCGTGGCGCGACATCCAGCCCGTCATCGCCAGCCACCCTGTGACGTCGATGTTTTTGGCGGCATCGATCGCGACCGGATTGCTGGCGGCCTGGCAGCACTTCCGGCTCGACTACGCCGGGCACACCGAGGTCAAACCCACTCGGCGCAACCGCATCCTGGCCTCCACCCCGCTGTTGGCCGTCGCCACGATCATGGTTCTGGTCGAAGTCGGCTCGATGGCCAAAGCCGCCGCGGCCCGCTACCCCGTCTACACCACCGCCAAGGCCAACATCGACGCGCTGCGCTCCGGGCTTTCCAACAGCAGCTGCGCGATGGCCGACGACGTGCTGGCCGAGCCGGATCCCAACGCCGGTCTGCTGCAACCGCTGCCGGGACAGGCCTACGGTTCGGACGGCCCGCTGGGCGGAGCGAAGCCCGTGGGGTTCAAACCCAACGGCGTCGCCGAGGACCTGACCTCCGACCCGGTGGTGTCCAAACCAGGGCTGGTTAACTCCGACGCCTCGCCCAACAAGCCCAACGCCGCGGTCAG
Source organism: uncultured Mycobacterium sp. (assembly GCF_964249325.1). Classification (NCBI taxonomy): domain Bacteria; kingdom Bacillati; phylum Actinomycetota; class Actinomycetes; order Mycobacteriales; family Mycobacteriaceae; genus Mycobacterium; species uncultured Mycobacterium sp. Next base: position 3,749 of record NZ_CAXUCH010000056.1, read on the forward strand.
CGACTCCGCGGGCACGGCCGGCGGTTACGGCCCCGTCGGGGTCAACGGCTCGCGGGCAGCGCTCCCGTTCGGGCTGAACCCGGCGCGCACACCGGTGATGGGCAGCTACGGCGAGAACGCCGTCGCCGCGCACGCCACCTCCGTGTGGTACCAGCTGCCCCCGCGCACCCCGGACCGTCCGCTGGTCGTGGTCGCTGCCGCCGGTTCCATCTGGTCACATGAAGAAGACGGCACACTGAGCTACGGGCAGCCGCTGCGACTGCAATGGGGCATCAGCCGCCCCGACGGCAGCACCCAACCGCTCGGGGAGTTCGAACCGATCGACATCGGGCCGCAGAAGGCATGGCGCAACCTGCGGTTCCCGCTGGCGTGGGCACCGCCGGACGCTACTGTGGCACGCATCGTCGCCGACGACCCCAACCTGAGCTCGGACCAATGGTTCGCATTCACCCCGCCGCGGGTGCCGGTGCTGCAAACCCTGCAACAACTGATCGGGTCGCACACCCCGGTGCTGATGGACATCGCGACCGCCGCGAACTTCCCGTGCCAGCGGCCGTTCTCCGAACACCTTGGCGTAGCTGAACTTCCGCAATACCGCATCCTGCCCGACCACAAGCAGACGGCGTCCTCGTCGAACCTGTGGGAGTCGGCCGAAAAAGGCGGGCCGTTCCTGTTCACCCAGGCGCTGCTGAGCACCTCCACAGTCCCGACGTACCTGCGGGGCGACTGGTTCCGCGACTGGGGTTCGGTGGAAAAGTACTCCCGGCTGGTGCCGCCCGATCAGGCACCCGACGCCGTCATCCAGCAGGGTGCGGTCACCGTGTACGGCTGGAGCCGGCAAGGTCCGATTCGAGCACTGCCGTGACGATCACCCGCCCCGCCGAACCGGCCGCTCCAGAAACCGTGGCCCGCGACGTGCGGGTGACCCGCTGGGTGGCGACCATCGCCGGCCTGCTGGGGTTCCTGCTGTCGATTGCCACACCGCTTTTGCCGGTCGCGCAGACGACCGCAACGTTGACCTGGCCGCAGCACGGGCAGCTGAACAACGTGACCGCGCCGTTGATCTCGCAGACGCCGGTGACGATGACGGTCACGGTGCCGTGCGGTGTGGTGCGCTCGATGCCGCCGCATACAGCGATGCTCTTGGGCACCGCACCGAAGAACGGCAAGGACGCCGCGCTTCAGGGTTTGTTCGTCAACGTCACCAAGGACCGGGTGGACGTCACCGACCGCAACGTGGTGATCGCCAGCGTGCCCCGCAACCTCGTGGCCGGCGCGGGTTGTCAGCGGATCGAGATCACCTCGTCGCGCGCCGGCACCTTCGCCACGTTTGTGGGCTTGACCGACCCGGCGGGCCGGACGCTGCGCAGCGGGTTCAACGATCCGAACCTGCGCCCGCAGATCGTCGGCGTGTTCAGTGACCTGACCGGCCCGGCGCCACCCGGGGTGACGGTCTCGGCGAGCATCGACACCCGATTCTCCACTCGCCCAACCATTCTCAAGCTGGCCGCGATGGTGGTGGCGATCGGCTCGACGGTGGTCGCGCTGGTCGCGCTGTGGCGCCTGGACCAGATGGACGGTCGCCGGATGCGCCGGCTCATCCCCGCCACCTGGCGCGGTTTCACGCTGGTCGACGCCACCGTGATATTCGCATTCCTGCTCTGGCATGTGATCGGCGCGAACTCTTCCGACGACGGCTACATCCTGGGCATGGCCCGCGTCGCCGACCACGCCGGCTACATGTCGAACTACTTCCGATGGTTCGGCAGCCCCGAAGACCCGTTCGGCTGGTACTACAACCTGCTGGCGCTGATGACCCATGTCAGCGACCAAAGCATCTGGATCCGGCTGCCCGACCTTGTTGCGGGCCTGGTGTGCTGGCTACTGCTGTCGCGTGAAGTGCTGCCCCGGCTGGGGCCGGCGGTAGCCTCCAGCAAGGCCGCGGCCTGGGCGGCGGCCATGGTGTTGCTCACCGCGTGGATGCCGTTCAACAACGGCCTGCGACCCGAGCCGATCATCGCGGTCGGTTCGCTGATCACCTATGTGCTGATCGAGCGGTCCATGCGCTACAGCCGGCTCACCCCGGCGGCGCTAGCTGTCGTCGCGGCGGCATTCACCCTCGGTATCCAGCCCACCGGTCTGATCGCGGTGGCCGCCCTGGTGGCCGGCGGTCGGCCAATCTTGCGGATTCTGGTGCACCGGCATCGGCTGGTCGGCACCTTGCCGCTGGTGGCACCGATGCTGGCGGCCGGCTTCGTGGTGCTCACCGTGGTGTTCGCCGACCAGACGCTGGCAACGGTGCTGGAAGCCACCAGGATTCGCAGCTCGATCGGTCCCAGCCAGGCCTGGTACACCGAGAACTTGCGCTACTACTACATATTCCTGCCCACCGTCGACGGTTCGCTGTCGCGGCGGTTTGGTTTTCTGGTCACTGCGCTGTGCCTGTTCACTGCGATGTTTATCATGTTGCGGCGCAAGCGAATTGCGGGCGTGGCCCGCGGGCCGGCCTGGCGGCTGATGGGTGTCATCTTCGGCACCATGTTCTTTTTGATGTTCACCCCCACCAAATGGGTGCACCATTTCGGGCTGTTCGCCGCGGTGGGCGCGGCGATGGCCGCGCTGACCACGGTGCTGGTGTCGCCGAAAGTGCTGCGCTGGTCCCGCAACCGGATGGCGTTTTTGGCCGCGCTGCTGTTCGTGCTGGCGCTGTGCTTCGCCACCACCAACGGCTGGTGGTATGTGTCCAGCTACGGCGTGCCGTTCAACAGCTCGATGCCGAAGATCGACGGAATCTCCGTCAGTACCATCTTTTTCCTGCTGTTTGCAGTGGCCGCGCTGTATGCGATCTGGTTGCATTTCGCGCCCCGCGACCGCGGACAGGGCCGGGTAGCACGGGCGGTGACCGCGGCGCCGGTACCGATCGCCGCGGGCTTCATGGCGGTGGTGTTCGTGGCCACGATGGTGACCGGGATCGTGCGCCAGTACCCGACCTACTCCAACGGTTGGGCCAACCTGCGGGCGTTCGTCGGCGGCTGCGGGCTGGCCGACGACGTGCTGGTCGAGCCGGACACCAACGCCGGCTTCATGCCGCCGCTGCCCGGCAACTACGGCGCCCTGGGCCCGCTGGGCGGCGTCAACCCCGTCGGGTTCACACCCAACGGCGTGCCGGAACACACTGTCGCCGAAGCAATCCGGTATCACCCGCCGCAACCGGGCACCGACTACGACTGGGACGCCCCGACCAGGCTCAAAACTTCCGGCGTCAACGGATCCACAGTGCCGCTGCCATACGGACTCGACCCCGCGCGGGTGCCGCTGGCAGGCAGCTATACAACCGGCGCGCAACAACAAAGCCTGCTCACCTCGGCGTGGTATCAGCTGAAGCTGCCTTCGCCCGACAAGGGGCATCCGCTGGTGGTGGTGACCGCGGCCGGCAAAATCGCCGGCAACAGCGTGCTGCACGGGCACACCAGCGGGCAGACCGTCGTCCTGGAATACGGCAAGCCCGGCCCGGACGGCGCCCCGGTTGCGGCCGGCCGCCTGGTGCCCTACGACCTGTACGGGGAACAACCCAAGGCGTGGCGCAACTTGCGCTTCGCCCGATCGGACATCCCGTCGGACGCCACCGCGGTGCGGGTGGTCGCCGAAGACTTGTCGCTGACCCCCGAGGACTGGATCGCGGTGACCCCGCCGCGCGTGCCCGACGTGCGCTCGCTGCAGGAGTACGTCGGCACGTCGCAGCCGGTGCTGATGGACTGGGCGGTGGGGCTGGCCTTCCCATGCCAGCGGCCGATGCTGCACGCCTACGGTGTGACCGAGATTCCGAAGTTCCGCATCACCCCCGACTACACCGCCAAAAAGCAGGACACCGACACCTGGGAGGACGGCGTCAACGGAGGCCTGCTCGGCGTCACCGATCTGCTGCTGCGGGCGCACGTGATGGCCACGTACCTGTCGCGGGACTGGGGCCGCGACTGGGGTTCACTGCGCAAGTTCGACACCATCGTCAATGCCCAGCCCGCTGACTTGCAGCTCGGCACCGCCACCCGCAGCGGCTGGTGGTCGCCCGGGCAGATTCGGATCAAGGCGTGAGTGCGCCGAAAGTCATGTCGTTGCGCGCCGTTTCGTGATTTGCGTACAACGACTGCACGCTCGGCCAGAGTTGTTGGTTTAGCTGCAGGAATGCTGTCAATACCTGTGTTCATCGTGGCGGCGAACCGATTGCCGGGGATGGAGGGTGGAGTCGATGCGCAAACTGACTCGCGGTGTGGTGTCACCGGCGGGCATCGCACTGGCCATGGTCATGACGGCGCCTTTGGTCAATACCACCGGAACCGTTTCGGCTGCTCCGTCGGGCGATGCGACGCGGGTTGCGCTCAACAGCGTTCCTCGCCGGTGCGATGGCAGCGCGATCGACGGTGTTACGCCGTCACAGCGGGCCTACGCTACGGGCGACACCCTGATACGTACTGGTGCGAACTCCGTCGTCGTGGACGTGCACCTGGTGGACACATCCTCGCCCGGCACCCACTACGACGTCGGGCTGATCGAGGTACCGCGGCCGTCGTCGTCGACCTGTGGTCCCGGGGATCCGGGTACGGCGTTCGGCGGCCTGGACACCGACGCGGGCGGACGCGGTGCCACCACCCTGCAGGCCGGCATTCGGCCGGGCGCGACCGGCGTGTGGGTAGTCGTTCAGCGGCCGAACCCCAATTCCCAAGCGCCGGCCGAGTTCTACACCTCCGACTTTGTGGCGCCGATTTAGGCCACTCATCGGATGCGTGAGGGGTCGTTACGGATTTGCCTCGCGGCGCTGGTCGGTGCACTGGCGGTTGCGTGCAGTGGCCACTCGGCGTCGAAAACTAAGCCGCCCGGCCAGCTGAACTACGTGGCCATGGGCGACTCCGCCGCTGCCGCGCCCGGGGTTCCGGACCCCGCACCGCCGCCAGGCTGCCAGAAGTCGACCAACGACTACCCGTCGGTGCTGGCGCGGCGCATCGCGCCCGCCCATTTCACCGATGTCACCTGCAGCGGCGCGACCACCGACAACATCACCACTCGGCCGCAACTCACGGCTGACGGGCCAGTACCGCCACAGATCGAGGCGGTGACGTCGGACACCACATTGATCACAATCACGATCGGCGGCAACGACATCGGGTTAGCCGCCGACGCGTCGCAGTGCCGGGCGGCATCGATCGATGCGCCGCCGTGCGCCGACAAGTTCGTCACCGGCGGTGTGGACAGCATCTCCGCCGCGATCACCGCACACGTGCCGGTGTGGGCGGCGATGATCGACGACGTCCGCGCCAAAGCAGCGGGCGCACGGATCATCCTGGTGGGCTACCTGACGTATATCCGGCCTGGTGGCTGCTTTCCCGACGAGCCCGTCACACCCACAGACGCCGACTACTTCCAGTCGAAACTCAACGAACTCGACGACCGGCAAAAGCAGCTGGCCACCGACAAGCACATCGACTTCTTCGACACCCGGCCGCTGTCGGCGGGCCACGACATGTGCGCCGCGCCTAATGAGCGCTACGTCGAGGGCTTCGTGGCGGTGAATCCCGCCGCGCCGCTGCACCCTAACGCGATGGGCGCCGCCGCGATCGGCAACGCGCTCGCCGACTACCTCCGGTAGTCACATGGTGAGCGTTAGATCGGGATCAGTGCGTGCTTGCGCTGCACGTGCTGAACTTGCTTGTCCCGCAACAGGTGCAGCGCTTTGCGCAGCAGCAGCCGGGTCTGGTGCGGCTCGATGACCGCGTCGATGAATCCGCGCTCGGCGGCGATCCACGGAGTCGCCATGTTGAGGTTGTAGTTCTCGATGAAGCTTTGCCGAATCGCCTGCGCCTCGGGCGTATTCGGGTCAGGGAAACGCTTCATCAGCAGCTGCGCCGCGCCCTCGGCGCCGATCACCGCGATCCGCGCCGTCGGCCACGCGAAGTTCAAATCCGCGGTCAGCTGCTTGGATCCCATTACCGCGTACGCGCCCCCGTAGGACTTGCGCACGGTGACCGTCACCTTGGGCACGTCGGCTTCCACCACCGCGTACAGGAACCGGCCGCCGCGCTTGATGATTCCGCCCTTCTCCTGCTCTGCACCGGGCAGAAAGCCGGGGGTGTCGACGACGAAGATCAGCGGCAGGTTCATCGTGTCGCAGAACCGGACGAACCGCGCCGCCTTGTCAGAAGCCTCGTTGTCGATCGACCCGCCCAGCACCATCGGCTGGTTGGCGACCACGCCGACCGGGCGGCCGTCGACACGCGCGAAGCCGGTGATGATGGCCTGCCCGGCCTGCGCGGCGACGTCAAGGAAGTCGCCATCGTCGAAGATCCGCAGCAAGACCTCGTGCATGTCGTAGGCCGCGTTGTCGTTGTCCGGCACGATCGAGTCCAGCTCGAGATCGTGTGGAGTGATCTCCGGCTCCAGCCCGGGGTTGACGATCGGCGGGTCGTCGAAGCAGTTCGACGGCAGAAACGACAGATAGTCGCGCACGTATTGGAACGCGGCGGCTTCGGAGTCGACGACCTGGTGGATGTTGCCGTAGCGGGCCTGGGCGTCGGCGCCGCCCAGCTCGTCGAGGCTGACATCCTCACCGGTGACTTCTTTGATCACGTCCGGGCCGGTGACGAACATGTAGCCCTGGTCGCGCACCGCAACGATGAGGTCGTCCTCGATCGGCGAATACACTGCTCCCCCAGCGCATTTGCCGAAGATCAGCGAGATCTGGGGAACCAGGCCGGTGAGCCGTTCGTGGCGGGCGCCCAGCTCGGCGTACCACGCCAGCGAGGTGACCGCGTCCTGGATGCGGGCGCCGCCGGAGTCGTTGATGCCGATGATCGGGCAGGCCACCTTCGCGCACCACTCCATGAGGTGGGCGACCTTGCGGCCGAACATTTCTCCGACCGTGCCGCCGAACACGGTCTGGTCGTGGGAGAACACGCCGACCGGGCGACCGTTGATGGTGCCGTGCCCGGTGACGACGCCGTCGCCGAACAACGCGTTCGGATCGCCCGGGGTACGGCACAGCGCCCCGGTCTCCAGGAAACTGCCCGGGTCGAGCAGCGCGTGGATACGCGCACGGGCACTCGGGATGCCCTTCTTGTCGCGTTTGGCGGCGGCCTTCTCCCCGCCGGGTTCCTTGGCCAGTTCCAGCTTTTCGCGCAGTTCAGCCAGCAGCTCGGCGGTGGTCTTCGTGCTCACTTACGGGCCCTCTGTTCGGCTTCGATCCTGCCCAGCGCCTCACTCATGTGTGCTCCCACCTTCGCGATGTACGGCTCATCGATGGCCTGGATGTGTTCGCCACCGATGTGCACGATCTCCAAATCGGACACGAATTCGCCCCAGCCGCCGTCGGGCTGGCGAACGGCGTAGCGCGGCTCGAACATGATCGCGTCGTCGTGGTAACGATCAGCCATGTACAGCGTGACGTGGCCGTCGTACTGCTGGATCTGCACGGTGTCCAGCGCCCGGTTGTCCAGGTACGACGTGCGCTGGTGCTCGATGATCCCGCCCGGGATCTGCACGCCGCTGGCCTTGACCGCGTCCAGAACAAACTTCACCTGACCCTCGTCGTCGAGCTGCTCGAGCTGCTCGTAGGGGATCTCGGGGATGGTCACGTTGAAGTTGCGTTCGGCGAAGCGGGCGTAGCGATCCCAGCGCTTGCGGATCTCCTCTTTGGTCTGCGGGATCTCGTCGCCCGGGCGCACGGTGTCGATCAGCCCGACGAACGGCACGTCGCAACCAAGGCGCTTCAGCCCGACCGCGCAGGCGTAGGCCAGCGCGCCGCCCAACGACCAGCCGGCCAGGATGAACGGCCCGCTGCCCTGCATCTGCACCAGCCGGGGCACGTAGCGCATCGCGCGTTCCTCGATGCTGCCCTCGACCCGCTCGAAACCGTACATCGGGGTGTCCGCCGGCAGCCGGTTGAGCAGCGGCTCGTACACCACCGTCGACCCGCCCGCCGGGTGGAACACGAACACCGGAATCTTCGATGAGCCTTCCGGTTTCGCCCGCAATGTGCGCACGAACCCGTCGACCTGGCCGGCCTCCAGGTACTCACGCACCTTCTCGGCCAGCGCCTCGATGGTCTCGGCGCATTTGACGTCCTCGGCGGTGATCGGCCCGTCAGCGCGCTCGGCGAGCCGCTCCGCCATCTTGGCGGCGGCAGCGTCGTCGAGCTTGGGCAGCGGGTTGAAGATGCCGCCCGGCGACTTGCCGGTGACGATCGCCCAGGTCGCGAACGTCACGCGCTCGGCGGCGTCGCGCGGCGGCACGTCGGAACCGAGCGCCGCGGCGACGGCCTGCTGGTTGAGCGCTGAGACATCCGCAGACCGCGCAGGACCGGCAGGCTGATCCGAGGGCGGCGGTGGCGGCACCGCAGCCTGCGGCGCCTGCTCGGGCTGCGTTTCCGGCGGAGCTTGCGGATCAGGCGCCGGCGCCGCCGCGGTGGTCGGAGTTGCACCGCTGAGCAGCCGCGCCTGCTCCTCCGCGATCTCCTCGGCGCTCTTCGTCTTCTGGTACTCGTGCAGCTGGGCCACCTCGTCGCGGTGCTCGACCGCGTACTCGATCAGCTGCTCGATGTTGTAGAGGTTGGCGTCGCGCACCGCCTGCAATTGGATTGGCGGCAAGTCGAAGTCGTATTCCACGCGGTTCTTGATCCGCACCGCCATCAGCGAGTCCAGACCCAGCTCGATCAGCGGCACTTCCCAGGGCAGGTCTTCGGGCTCGTAACCCATTGCCGCCGACACGATCGTGGCCAACCGGTCGTGCACCGTCTCGCCGGAATCCGGCGACCATTTGGTGAACCCGGCCGGCATGTTGCGCAACGTCAGGCTGTCCTGCAGGGTTTCAGCCTCGGGCTCTTCCTCGACAGGGGCCGTCGGCGCCGTCACCGTCGGCGTGATGGCCGAGCCGGCCCCCACCGCGGTCGGCAACACCGCCGCTTGACCGCTGCGGCTCACCAGGGCGTCGTAGACCAGAGTGAACGACTCGTCGATGCGGGCGTGCACCTGCACCGACGCCCCACCGGGATGCCGGGTCAGCGTCGTCACCAGCCGCGCGCCCGCACCGGGCACCGCCCGCTGCTCCGAAGCGACCAACTGCGCGTCCGGGATCACTTGCGCCGCAGCCATTTTCACCAACGCGGCCAGGTCCGTGTCACCGCGCGGCGCGTACTCCCATACGTGGCGGCCGTCGGGCAGCCCGACATGGGTGCCCGGCATGATCACCGAGCCGTCACCGGAGAAGTGCGCGTCCAGCCAGTGCTCTTTGCGCTTGAATTTGGTCGGCGGAATGTTCGCGTAGTCTTCAGGGCCTTGGGCGCGGGTGAACAGGGTGCGCATGTCAAGGTCATGGCCGTGCACGTAGAGCTGGGCCATCGCCTGCGTCATCGAGTCGACCTCGTCCTGCTTGCGCGCCAGCGTCGGAATCAGTTGCGCGTCAGGCAAGCCCGCTGCGGCCGTGGTCAACCCGACCTGCATCAGCGCTACCGGGTTGGGCGCCAGCTCCAGGAACGTGGTATGCCCGTTGTCGACGGCGTTGCGGATGCCGTGGGTGAAGTAGACCGAATGCCGCAGGCCCTTCTTCCAGTACTCGACGTCGTGGATGGTCTCGCCCGGCTTGATGTAGCGGCCCTCGTGCACAGTGGAGAAGTAGCCGATCGTGATGGGATGCGGCTCGATGCCCTGCAATTCGGCGGAGAGCTCACCGAGCAGCGGGTCCATCTGCGACGTGTGGCTGGCACCCTTGGTCTGGAACTTGCGAGCGAACTTGCCCTCTTTTTCGCAGCGTTCGATGATCGCGTCGACCTGCGCCGGCGGCCCGCCGATCACGGTCTGGTTGGGCGCGGCGTAGACGCACACCTCGAGGTCGGGGAAGTCGGAGAACACCGTCTTGATCTCGTCGGCGGAGTACTCCACCAGCGCCATCAGCCGGATGTACTCGCCGAACAGCATCGCCTCGCCCTCGCCCATCAAATGCGAGCGGGAGCAGATCGCGCGCGTGGCGTCGGCCAGCGACAGCCCGCCGGCGAAGTAGGCCGCGGCCGCTTCGCCGAGCGACTGCCCCACCACCGCGGCCGGCCGGGCGCCGTGATGCTTGAGCAGCTCACCGAGCGCGACCTGGATCGCGAAGATGGTGACCTGGGTGGTCTCGATGCCGTAATCGACGGAGTCGTCGAGGATCATTTCGACGATCGAGTAGCCGCGCTCGAATTGCACGTATGCGTCGACCTTGTCGATCCATTCGGCGAACACCGGGTTGCGCAGGTAGAGGTTCTTGGCCATCTTGCGGTGCTGGGCGCCGAAGCCGGCCAGCACCCACACCGGCCCGCTGGTGACCGGCCCGTCGGCGGCGTAGACGTTGGGCGCCTGCTTGCCCTCGGCGACTGCCCGCAGGCCCTTGATCGCCTCCTCGTGGGTGCGGGCCAGCACCACCGCCCGGGAGCGGCCGTGGTTGCGCCGTGACAGCGCTCGCCCGATCGACTCCAGCGACGACGCCTGCCCGTCGGGGCTTTCCATCCAGTCGGCCAGTTCAGCAGCGGCCAGCTTCTTCCGAGACGTCAAGAACGCCGAAATCGCCAGCGGGATAAGAGGAGGCGGTGCCCCATCTTTTTGTGATTCTGAAATGTCTTGCAGCGCAACTTCTTTGAGCCGCTTAGCCTCATCGGTGAGCCCGGGCAGTTCGGGTTCCTCGAACTCGGCCGGGTGCTCCTCGATGAACCCGCCGAACTCGTCGAAGCGGCCCTCCGCGGGAGCGACCGTCTCTATGTGGCCGTTGGTCTGAGCCTTTTGCTCCGCCTCCGGCTCGGGTTCGTCGCGCTCGACCCCACGTTCTATCAGGTCGCGGGGCAGCACCTCGCGCAGCACCATGTGCGCGTTGGCGCCGCCGAATCCGAAGCTCGACACCCCGGCGATCGCGTAGCCGCTGTAGCGCGGCCAGTCGCCGACCCTGTCCAAAACCTTCAGGCGCACCGCGTTGAAGTCGATGTGCGGGTTGGGCCCGGCGTAGTTGATCGACGGCGGCAGCTTGTCGTGGTGCAGCGCCAGCACCGTCTTGGCCAGGCTGGCCACCCCGGCCGCCGATTCCAGGTGCCCGATATTAGTTTTCACCGCGCCCAGCAACGCCGGCTTGTCGGCGGGACGGCCCTTGCCGACCACGCGGCCCAGCGCCTCGGCCTCGATCGGGTCGCCGAGGATGGTGCCGGTGCCGTGCGCCTCGATGTAGTCGACGGTGCGCGGGTTGATGCCGGCGTCCTTGTAGGCGCGGCGCAGCACGTCGGCCTGCGCGTCGGGGTTGGGGATCAAAAGACCCGACGAGCGGCCGTCGTGGTTGACCGCGCTTCCGGCGATCACCGCAAGGATCTGGTCGCCGTCGCGGCGGGCGTCGTCGACCCGCTTGAGCACCAGCATGCCCGCACCCTCCGAGCGGGTGTAGCCGTCGGCGTCGCTTGAGAAGGACTTGATCCGGCCGTCGGGTGCCAGCACCCCGCCGACTTCGTCGAACCCGACCGTGATCACGGGGGTGATCAGCGCGTTCACCCCCCCGGCGACGGCCACGTCGCATTCGCCGCTGCGCAGCGCCTGCACCGCCTGGTGAGCGGCGACCAGCGAGCTCGAGCACGCGGTGTCCACCGCCACCGACGGCCCGTGGAAGTCGTAGAAGTACGACACCCGGTTGGCGATGATCGAGTGCGCGTTGCCGGTGATCGCGTAGGGGTGGGTGACCGTCGGGTCGGACATGGCCAGGAAGGCATAGTCCGTGACCGAGGCGCCGATGAACACCCCGACCGCCTCGCCGCGCAGGCTCGAGGCCGGGATGCGGGCGTTCTCCAGCGCCTCCCAGGTCAGCTCCAGCGCCATCCGCTGCTGCGGGTCGATGTTGTCGGCCTCGGTCTTCGACAGCGCGAAGAACTCCGAGTCGAAACCCTTGATGTCGTTCAGGTAGCCGCCGCGGGTGCGGGCCTTGGCGACCCGCTCGGCGATGCGCGGCTCGTCGAGGAACTCCGACCAGCGCCCCTCCGGCGGGTCGGTGATCGCGTCGCGGCCCTCCAGCAACGCCTGCCAGGTTTCCTCCGGGGTGTTCATGTCGCCGGGGAAGCGGGTGGCCAGCCCCACCACCGCGATGTCGACCCGATCGGACGGCGCCAAGCGCGACCAGTCCTCGTCGTCGTCGGCCGCTGTTATTTCCGGTTCGCCCTCGACGATGTAGGTCGCCAGCGACTCGATGGTCGGGTGCTGGAACGCCACCGTGGCCGACAGCGTGACCCCGGTGAAGTCTTCGATGTCGGCGGCCATCGCCACGGCGTCCCGCGACGACATACCAAGCTCCACCATCGGGATGGATTCGTCGATGGAATCCGGCGACTTGCCGGTGGCTTGGCCCACCCACTCGCGCAGCCACCGCCGCATCTCGGCTCGGGTCATGCGCCGCTCCTCCTCATCGCTTCGCTCTGCATCGTCGCCGGCGCGGGTCATATCGGTGCTCGCAGAAGGGGTTTCGGCTGCGGGGGTCGGTTGGGTGTCGGTGTCGGGCATGCTCGTCAGCCTTGGTCAGCGAAAGCGGTTGGTGATGCGGTGCCACGGCGCAGGCTGCCGTCGATGTAGGCGGCACGGCAGGCCCGCCGGCCGATCTTGCCGCTGGAGGTCCGCGGCACCGTCCCGGCCTGCACCAACAGCAGGTCGCGCACGGTTACCCCGTGCCGGACGGCGATCGCCGCGCGGACGTCGTCGGTGATCGGCTGTGGGTCGAGTTTGTGGGTGCCGGCGGCCCGTTCGGCGACGATCACCAGCTGCTCGGAGGTGTCGTCCGGGTCGTAGGTGAGCCCGGAGTGCGGGTTGTCGAAGACCTCCTGGGGCAGTTGGTTGGCCGGCACCGAGAACGCGGCGACGAAGCCCGTGCGCAACGCCTTGCTGGCTTCCTGCGCCGAGAACTCCAGATCCTGGGGGTAGTGGTTGCGGCCGTCGATGATGACGAGATCCTTGATGCGGCCGGTGATGTAGAGGTTGCCCTTGTAGTAGGTGCCGTAGTCGCCGGTGCGCACCCACAATGCGTCGTCAGGAGCGCCCTCGGCGTGCGACGGGTTGGTCCGCGACTTGAGGATGTTCTTAAACGTCTCCTGGCTCTCTTGCTCCCGGTTCCAGTAGCCGATGCCCATGTTTTTGCCGTGCAGCCAGATCTCGCCGATCTGTCCGTCGGGCAGTTCGCTGGCCGTGTCGACGTCGACGATCGCCGCCCATTCGTCCAGACCGATCCGGCCGCAGGACACCTGCGCGACGGCCTTCGGTGAGTCGGGATCGACCTCGACGAACTGGTGGTTGTTCAGCGCGTCACGGTCGACGTAGATGACCGTGGGCGGCTCCGTCGTCGGAGTACTCGAGACGTACAGAGTCGCCTCGGCCAGACCGTAGGCCGGTTTGATCACGGTGTCGCGCAGGCCGTATGGCCCGAACGCCTCGTGGAACTTGCGCATCGACGCCACCGAGATCGGCTCGCTGCCGTTGAGGATCGCCTTGACGTTCCGCAGGTCCAGCGGCGGCTCGCCGTCCTTGGGTACGCCACGCACTGCGGCGTGATCGAAGGCGAAGTTCGGTGCGACGGAGTAGACACCGCCGGGGTAGTCCTCGTCGACCCGGGACAGCTCACGCAGCCAGCGGATGGGCCGGCGCACGAAGGCGGCCGGCGTCATGAATGTGTGCGACAGACCGAGCACGGGCGTCAGCAAAATCGTGATCAGGCCCATGTCGTGGAAGAACGGTAGCCAGGTCACACCCCGGTCGCCTTCCTCGCCGTCGAACGAATTCAGTACCTGCACCACGTTGGTGGCCAGGTTCAGGTGGGTGATCTCCACACCGGTCGGCACCCGGGTGGAGCCGGAGGTGTACTGCAGGTAGGCGATGGTGTCGAAGGTCGTGTCGAGCGGCGGCTCCCAGGTGGCGGCGACCTCGTTGGGCACCGCGTCGACGGCGATGACGCGCGGCCGCTCCTTGGCCGGGCGGGAGCGAAAGAATTTGTTGACGCCCTCGGCCGAGTCGCTGGTGGTCAGGATCGCCGAAGGAGTGCAGTCGTCGAGCACCGCGTGCAGCCGACCGACGTGACCCGGCTCCGCCGGGTCGAACAGCGGCACCGCGATCCGCCCCGCGTACAAGATGCCGAAGAAGGAGACGAGGTAGTCCAGATTCTGTGGGCACAGGATGGCGATGCGGTCGCCGGGTTTGGTGACCTGTTGCAGCCGCGCCCCCACCGCGCGGTTGCGGGCCGCGAAGTCCACCCACGACATTTCCCGGGCGACACCGTCGCGTTCGGTGGAGTAGTCCCAGAATCGGTAGGCGACTCGCTGGCCGCGCACCTTGGCCCACCGTTCGACGTGCATAACCAGGTTGGTGGTGTCAGGAAACCTGATGTGTCCGTCAACGATGTACGGGTTGTGGTACGCCATGCCAGTCTCCTGTCGAAAACCTTCAAATCTCGGGTTGGCCCGGCGGTAGGCCGCACGCTTCGCCCGCGTCGCTCGCCACGAACGCTAAACCTCACAGATGGTACAGACCGCGCGCCTCCGTCTGCACCGCGTCGACCCCGACCATGTCGAGCACAGTTGTTCTTACTTTTCTCTTAAACTCTCGTCATGTTAAGGGGCGCCCTGTCCCGGGCCAAATCAGAAGGTACCGCGTCACCGAACTGTTATGGCTGCGGTGCGCTGGTGCGTCATCCATGTTTGGGGTGCGGCGCCTTCTCGAGCACTTCATGCGTCCAGTTCAAGGTCCACTCGGTGGCCGACTGCCCGTCGAGACTCCAGAACTGGGTGGTGGCATACATCGCATGCACGGGCTGTCCGGCGCCGCCGGCCAGCGTCTGCAGCGTGGTCGGCAGGTTGGCGAAGTTGAAGGCCTCCTGTGGTGCGGCGCAGATCAGGTCGCCGGGCGCGCAGATCTCGTTGGTCTGGTCGTTGAGCGCGCCGAAACCGCCTGGCCGCTTGCCGGTCATGGTCAAGCCCAACTGTTCCAGCACGGGCACTTCGTGCAAGGTGATTTCGGCTCCCTCACCCGGCGGGTTCGGGCCGATTTCCTTACCGACGCCCTGCTCCCGTCGGCCATCAGCGATCAACGTCACACCCAGCACCAGGTCGTCGTCGACCGGTCCCCGGCCGTTGCCGATGTCGCTGACGATGTCCCCGGCGATCACCGCGCCTTGCGAGAAGCCGATCAGCACGTAGCTGGTCAACGGGCACTTGTCGTTCATGTCGGTGATGGCCTTGACCGCGGCGCGGGTGCCCTCGGTCCGGCTGTCGTTGTACGACATCTGTGTGTCGCCGCTGAGCGGATTGTGGAACTGCGCGGTGTAGGGAACCGTGTACACCTCGACCCGGCTGGAGTCGAACTGCTGGGTGATCGGGCCGGTGACGTTGAGCAGCAGCGCCTTCGGAAACTGCACGGGGTTGAGCGGATCGAGCTGCAGCGACGACTCCCAGGTACCGGGCACCGAGATCAACTGCACGTCAGGGCAGCTGGCGTCCTGGAACGCCGGACGCGGCTTCTTCGCGCGACCGGACGTGCTGGGCGGTGGCACGATGCTGGGCGGCACCGCGCTCGGCGGGCCCTGCCGCTGCCGGACGAGAACCACGACGACGGTGATGACCAACGCCACGACGAGCGCCACGGCAGCGGCGGCGATCAACGCGAGGACGCGGTGGCGTCTGCGCTGGGAATTACCCCGCGATCTCTTAACCATGTTCTCCCGCTAGCAGAGTCGGTCGGACGTCGTCGGCTGTGCACACTCGAGCGACCAAGGCCGCTGGCATCGAATCGTAGAGCGGCTGTCGTACCGTCTGCTGCACGCCTTTACGCTACCGGCTGGCGGCACCGGCCCCCCGGTGCCCGAGCTGCCGGTTAGCGGATGGCGCCGACGATGTCTCCGGACATCGCGGCCAGCTGTGCGCTCCACGAGCCCCAGCCGTTGTCCCCGCCGGTGGGGAATTCGAAGTGCCCGTTGTGCCCGCCGGCGTTGCGGTACTCCTGGTAGAACATCCGGCTGTTGCCCATCGCCTGGTCGGCCTGGCCGATCATGGCGGCCTGGTCGCTGCCTGCCCCGGCGGCCGGCGCATAGACCCATACCCGGCTGTTGTTGGCTGCCAGCATCCCGACATGCACATACGGGTCGTGCCATTTCCACCGGCCCAACTGCGGCGCACCCCACATGCCGTAGCTGTCGACCCCGCCGAACTGCGCCATGCCGGCGGTGATGGCGCCGTTGGTGGTGGTCTCCGACGGGTACAGGAACCCCGACAGCGATCCGCCGTAGCCGAACCGGTCAGGGTGGAAGCAGGCCAGCGCCATCGCGCCATATCCGCCCTGTGAAGCGCCGACAGCGGCGTGGCCACCGGGCGCCAGGCCCTTGTTGGCCGCCAGCCAATCCGGCAGCTCGCTGGACAGGAAGGTCTCCCACTGCTTGCTGCCGTCCTGCTCCCAGTTGGTGTACATGCTGAACGCGCCGCCGGCGGGTGCGACCACCGAGACGCCCTTGCCGCCCAGGGTGTTCATCGCGTTGCCAGCGGTCACCCAGTTGCTGACGTCCGGGCCGGCGTTAAACGCGTCGAGCAGATACACCGCGTGGGGACCGCCGCCCAGAAACGCCACCGGGATGTCGCGGCCCATGGCCCCCGACGGCACCATCAGCGTCTCGTAGCCCGCGGCGTGAGCCGACCCGAGCTGTGTCGCGCCGATGCCCGACAACCCAATGGTCAGCACAGCGGCCCACAGCACTCGCAGCAGCGTCGACAGGCCCCTCATGTCCACCTCGCTCGTCTCTCGCTAAATCAAGCCCGCCCCGTCCCGGAAGGTAGTGAACCACACGCCGTGCCGGCGGATGGGCGGAAATGACTAACGGCGGCGACCCGGAAGGCTCGCCGCCGTTAGCTGTGCAGTTCCAGCGCTTAGCCGTGGCTGGCCGTAGCGGCAGCGTTGGTGGCGCCAGCCGCGGGGCCGGTGTTCGGCGTCGCGCCAAGCGACCGCTGAACGTCGGGCTTCATTGCGTTCAGCTGAGCGCCCCAGTACTCCCAGCTGTGGGTGCCGCTCTCCGGGAAGTTGAACACGGCGTTGTTACCGCCCGCCGCCTTGTAGGCGTCCTGGAACTTCAGGTTGCTGGTCCGTACAAAGCCCTCGAGGAACTTCGCCGGCAGGTTGTCCCCACCCAGCTCCGACGGCTTACCGTTCCCGCAGTACACCCACAGGCGGGTGTTGTTGGCGACCGTCTTGCCGACGTTCAGCAGCGGGTCGTTGCGCTGCCACGCCGGGTCCTCCTTCGGACCCCACATGTCCGCGGCCTTGTAGCCGCCCGCGTCACCCATCGCGAGGTTGATCAGCGACGGCCCCATCCCCTGCGAGGGGTCCATCAGGCCGGACATCGCGCCGACGTAGACAAACTGCTGCGGGTGGTAGTTCGCCAGGTTCAGCGCCGACGCCGCGGCCATCGACAGCCCGACCGCAGCGCTGCCGGTGGGCTTGACCTGCTTGTTGGCCTGCAGGTACTGCGGCAGCTCGCTGGTCAGGAAGGTCTCCCACTTGTAGGTCGAGCAGCCGGCCTTGCCGCAAGCCGGCTTGTACCAGTCGGTGTACCAGCTGGACTGTCCACCCACCGGCATGACCATCGACAGGCCGGACTGGTAGTACCACTCGAAGGCGGGGGTGTTGATGTCCCAGCCGTTGTAGTCGTCCTGGGCGCGCAGACCGTCCAGCATGTAGATCGCCGGCGAGTTCGGCCCACCGCTTTGGAACTGAACCTTGATCTCGCGGCCCATCGACGGTGACGGCACCATCAGGTACTCGACCGGGAGGCCGGGACGGGAAAACGCCCCAGCGGTCGCCGAACCCCCCACGACACCGATCACACCCGGCAGCAGGGCCGCAGCAACGGCCCCGAACACGAGCCGGCGCGG
>NZ_CAXUCH010000056.1:21690-22027 GCF_964249325.1 uncultured Mycobacterium sp.
GGCATACCCTGTACCGCGCCGCGAAACCTGTCAACAAGCCTCATCCCTGTTTCCTCATCCTTTTGTTCGGCCCATCCTTTCGGAGGTCGGACTGCATCATGGCATGGCCCGGCGAGCGCTGGGCGCAGCTGTGCTCGTGTAGTCAACCACACCTTGGCCGAACCGCTCTCCTTGGAGGGCGTTGGATAGTCGGCTGTCCGGCATGGCCATCCAGTGGATCGCCGTGTCCGGCGACAGCGTTACACCATGTGCTCACAGCCGGTTGTGTGCCGGTGAGAGCTTGAATGCCGCGTTGCTGGCGGGCGGTGCGTTGGGGCGGGCGGGCGCTGCTTTCACG
>NZ_CAXUCH010000057.1:0-21765 GCF_964249325.1 uncultured Mycobacterium sp.
CAGCAGAAAGGCCGGCGATGCGCTGCTCGGGGCCGGCGGCGCGGCCCAATGCGCGCAGCGGCGGAAGCCCGGCGATCAAATCCAACAACCTGGCCTGCAGCGTCGTCATGGCGGCCAGCGCCGCAGCAGATCGCTGGGTGGTCGCCAGACCGATCAACACCATGAATATCGGTATGAGCGGCAATGTGATCAGCGCCACCACAGCCGATTTGAGGTCGCAAACAGCCATCGCCACGATGGTGGCCGGGGTCAGGACGGCGGCAACCAGTAACGCGGGCAGGTATCCGGTGAAGTATGGCCGCAGTCCATCCAAACCGCGGGTCACCACCGTCGCGGCAGCGTCGCGCTGTGCCGCCAGTTGTCTGGGCGCACGCGCCGTCGTCGCGGCCAATACCTGGCCGCTGAGGTCGGCGATCACCGCGCTGGCGCCCTGTTGACCCAGCCGGGCCTGAACCCAGCGCGCAAGTATCCGAACCATCCAGAGCGCCACCAGGATTGACAACGACGGTGCCCAGTGCGGCACGCTGCGGGAGGACGGATCTGTGATCACCCCAGCCACAATGTGGGCGAGCACAATCGCAGAAGCAATCGCGCAGCCGGAGATGACCGTGCCGCAGGCCAGTGTGGCGACCAGGAAACGGCGCAGCGCTGCTGATGCCCGCCACAGTCGCGGGTCCAGGGGCGCCCGGCTGGTGTTCAGGATGCCCGCCTTGCCAAACCGGTTGACGGCGGTATCCGATCAGCCGAGATACGCTGCCGGAACACCCAATACGTCCAGCCCTGATACATCATCGCCAACGGTGCAAACACCGCCGCCGCCCAGGTCATGACCTTCAGCGTGTAGGGCGTGGACGACCCGTTGTAGATAGTAATGCTCCACGCCGGGTTCAACGTGGAGGGCACCAGGTTTGGATACAGCGCACCGAACAACAGCACCACCACGGCCGCGACCACGATCGCCGCACATGAGAACGCCCATCCCTCAAAGGCGTGACGCCACACCAAAGCCACTGCCGCCAGCTGTGCCACTACCGCGACCGCCAGCACCGCCCAGGTCCAGTCCTTGCCGTGCGTCAGCTGCGTCCATACCCCG
This sequence comes from uncultured Mycobacterium sp., assembly GCF_964249325.1. NCBI lineage: Bacteria > Bacillati > Actinomycetota > Actinomycetes > Mycobacteriales > Mycobacteriaceae > Mycobacterium > uncultured Mycobacterium sp. Next base: position 1,094 of record NZ_CAXUCH010000057.1, read on the forward strand.
AAGCCGGCGATCAAGGCCGTCACCGGTGCCGACAACCACCGCCCGAATCGCAGGGCATCGTCGCGAATCGACCCCGATGTCTTAAGCGCGACGAATATCGCGCCGTAGAGCAAAAACAGCCCGCAGCTAGCCAGGCCGCCCAGCACGGTATAGGCGTTGAGCACGTCGCTGATCGCCAGGTGAACCCGGTGATCGGCGGTCACCGGCAGCCCGCGGACCAGTGCTGCGAACGCCACCCCCCACAGCAGCGCCGGCAGCCAAGAGCCGGCGGCGATCCCGAAGTCGGCCCAGCTTCGCCATGCGGTGTCGTTGACCTTGCCGCGCCACTCGATCGCGACCGCCCGCACGATCATCCCGAACAGGATCAGCAGCAACGGCAGGTACAACGCGGAGAACACGGTGGCGTACCAGCCTGGGAACGAGGCGAACATCGCCGCCCCGGCGGTGATCAGCCAGACCTCGTTGCCGTCCCAGACCGGGCCGATGGTGTTGAGGGCGGCGCGGCGATGCATCTCGCGATCCCCCACGCCGGCACGAGCAAGCGGCTCCATCAGCATGCCTACGCCGAAGTCGAAGCCTTCCAAAAGAAAAAACCCGAGGAACAGCACGGCCAGGACACCGAACCACAATTGGTTGAGTCCCACGGCGATCAGCTCCTTCTCAGTAGGCGAATGACAGTGGTGCCACCTCGTCCTCGCCCGGCGTTGCGGCAGCGGCGGGTTCGGCGTCGTGTTCCTGCGGACCCTCGTTGACGTAGCGTTTGAGCAACCAGAACCAGATGACGGCAAGCACCGCATAGACCGCGGTGAAGATGAGCAGCGAAGTGACGACCATTGCGACAGCGTGATCGGATACACCCTGCGCGACTGTGAGCCGGACCTGCTGGTCGCCGGCCGGGTTGGGAACGACGACCCAAGGCTGGCGGCCCATTTCGGTGAATATCCAGCCGGCACTGTTGGCCAGGAACGGGGTTGGGATGGTCAGCAATGCGAGCCAGGAAAACGACCGCTGGCCCGGGATGCGTCCGCGGCGGGTGAGCCACAACGCAATCAGCGCGAACAACACCGGAATTGCGAGAAACCCGATCATCGCCCGAAAGGACCAGTAGGTGACGAACAGGTTGGGCCGGTAATCGCCCGGGCCGAACCGGTGTTGGTACTCGCGCTGAAGGTCGCGCACTCCTTGCAGCCGGACGTCACTGACCCGGCCTTCGGCCAACACCGGCAGGACGTAGGGCACTTCGATCACCCGGGCGAGGCTGTCGCAGTTGTTCTGCCTGCCGACGGTCAGGATGGAAAAGTCTGGATCGGTTTGGGTGTCGCACAACGATTCGGCCGACGCCATCTTCATCGGCTGCTGATGAAACATCAGCTTGCCCTGCGCGTCGCCGGTGAAAAACAACACCACCGACGCGGCTAGCGCCACCCAGCAACCGAGGATGGTGGCAGGCCGGTACATCGTGCGGGCGTCAATGTCTGCTGCCTGACCACCGACGCCCGAACCGGCGGCGATGCCCGCACGAGACCGGACCATCCACCACGCGCACACCGCGGCGACAAACGTTCCGGCTGTCAGGATCGACCCGGTGACCACATGTGAAAAAGCTTGCTGGGCTGTGTTATTGGTGAGCAAAGCGAAGATGCTGTGCAACTCCGCCCGGTGCGTCGCGGGATTGTAATGCGCCCCGACCGGATGCTGCATGAACGAGTTCGCGGCGATGATGAAGAACGCCGACACGTTGACCGCAATCGCGACGATCCAGATGCAGGCCAGGTGCACCAGCCGCGGCAGCCGACTCCAGCCGAAGATCCACAAGCCGATAAACGTGGACTCGAAGAAGAACGCGGCCAAGCCCTCCATGGCCAGCGGTGCGCCGAACACGTCGCCCACGAACCGGGAGTACTCGCTCCAGTTCATGCCGAACTGGAATTCCTGGACGATCCCGGTGGCCACCCCGAGCGCAAAGTTGATCAGGAAGAGCTTGCCGAAAAACTTGGTCAGCCGATACCACGCGACGTTGTCGGTGAGCACCCACACCGTCTGCATGACAGCCACCAGCGGCGCCAAACCGATGGTGAGCGGCACGAAGATGAAGTGGTAGACGGTGGTGATACCGAACTGCCACCGGGACACGTCGACGACGTCCATGTTGCCAACTCCCGGACCTGACTACGACTGACTACGACTGACTACGACACAGTGTAGTAGATAGTCGGTGGGTGCACCACGCAAACGTCGCGCAGATCACGGCCCAGCCGTCGGCTCTTTAATCGGTCTGGTGCCCGACAGAGCTTTGTCCACCGCTTTGGAGGCACGGCGAATGCCGAACGACGATGCGATCTCGAACACGCCGATGACCGCCAGCCAGATCCCGACGACGAGCGTCAGTATCCAGATCGATTCGAATGGCGAAGCGATCACCACGATGCCCGCCAGCAGGCTGACCACACCGAGGAAAATCGCCCAACCGCGGCCGGGAAGGGCGGGATCGCTGATGGCTGAGGTCGCCGTTGCCACACCGCGGAAGATAAAGCCGACGCCAATCCATATCGCCAACAACAGGATTGCGACCAACGGGTCGTTGCCGAAGTGCCGGAAGGCCAGAACCGCCAAGATCAGTGAAGCGGCCCCGCTGATGAACAACAGCACCCGTCCCCCGGCGGACACATGCAGACTGAATGCGAAGATCACCTGCGCGATGCCGGTGATCAACAGATAGGCACCGAAGACAATGGCGGCGACCAGGATGGTTTTGCCGGGCCAGACCAATACCAGGACGCCAAGGGCCAGCGCCAAGAGGCCGGATACCAGCGTCGACTTCCACAGATGCGGCAATAGGCTTGGGGCAGTGGTGGGTTCCATCAGCGAAGTGTCGCACATAGCGCGGGTCCGGTGCGGGGTTTGCCGGGGGAGTCAGACGCTGGTGGTTTGTGCGGCGTCCTCCCGCAGGCCACCTGAACGCGTGCCGGGCTTGCGGCCGACCAGGTACCAAGTATGCATGAGGCCTTTGCCCTTGACTTCGACGTCGCCGCGTTCCTCGAAGAGGAAGTCATTTTTCAGGCGTTCGTAGACGTCCTGAGGCACCTGGATGCGTCCCTCGGGGTCGGTGGACTCCATGCGCGACGCGACATTGACGGCATCGCCCCACACGTCGTAAAAGAAGCGGCGTGAACCGACTACACCCGCGACAACGGGTCCGGTGGCCAGACCGATGCGCAGCGGTACCGCACGGCCATGCGGGTCTCGTAGTTCCGCTGCAGCGTCAGCCATGTCGAGCGCGAGGTCTGCCAGCGCCTGGATGTGATCGTGCCGGGGCCAGGGCACCCCACTGACCACCATGTAGGAGTCGCCGCTGACTTTGATTTTCTCCAGCCCATGCTTGTCGACCAGCGTGTCGAACTCGGTGTAAAGCCGGTCCAAGAATTCGATGAGCTCGACCGGGGGAGTGGCGCTGGCACGTTCGGTGAAGCCGGCGATGTCGGCGAAGAGGACCGAGGCGTCGTCGTACTTGTCGGCGATGACGTTGCGTGCCGGATCTTTGAGCCGGGCCGCGATGCTGGCCGGCATGATGTTGGCCAGCAGCGCCTCAGATCGGTCGTACTCGACTTCCATGACCGTTTCGGCGCGGGCGATTTCACGCAGCGCATACCACATCGTCACGACCACCATCAGGCAAGCGGAGACGGCGGCCATTACGAAGCCCACCGACTGGGCCCAGGGCGGCTGTAACCCGGTGTTGCGTGGGACCAGGAACTCGAGGGCGATCACCAGCCCCGCGGCTATAGCGGCCAAGGCCGCTGCCAGCCTGATGTGTTCGATGCCGAGCTGCAACACCACCAGACAAGCCGTGACGAGAAAGAAGAACTGCAGACCTGACCCGGTGCCCACGGTCCAGCAGATGATGAAGATCGACACGTACGCGGTGAGGATAAAGGTCAGGGGCGCAACGAGTTCGCCGAACCGGTGAAGGAACGGAACTGTCGCAAAGATTGCGGCGGCGAGGAAATTGACAAACTGCGTACGCCATACTTCGTGGCCGACCAAAAATCCGACAATTCCGTAGCTCGCGCCCACCGACACCGCCATCGCGGCGTTGATATTGAGGACACGCCGCCGTCGCGCCGCGCTGTCGACGTAGTGCTGGCTGCGCGCGCGTGGTTGATCACGCACTGCTGCGACGCAGCACGGTGTTCGCGACGAATCGGCCGTACCTCGCTGTGGGGCACGTTTGCTCTTAGCCGCCACGGCAAGAGCCTACCGGTGAGTACGGCATTTGTGGAACGCGGCGTCAGGAGTTGTCCGGCTGGTCGCCGGAGAGCCATTCGGACATGCGGTGCTCGGACAGCGATCCGTTGGGCATGATGTGCTGCACCGTGTATCCGTCCCGGGTGGCCAAGTCGGCTATCATGCGCCGGTGACAACGCCACCACACCGGTTCGCCGCACAGGATTGCGACGTTGCAGGTGTCGGCGTCGCGTAGCAGCCGCTCGTAAGCCGCCTGAAAGTCCGGGGTGCGGGTGTGCGCGGCGTAGTTGGCGAACGCCTGGTTCTCCCACCATTGGTCGCTTGGCAAGGGCCTGGCTGGTGGCTTGCGCCGCCCACCGAGCCCGGGTTCGTGCCGGTAGCCGATGCCGCCATCGTTTAGCCACTTCGGCATGGCCTGTTTGGACACGTCGGGGTTGCGGCGGGAGCCGGGGAAGCTTCGGACGTCGACCAGCAGATCGATGTGGTGCTGGCGAAGCGCGGTGGTGAGCTGCTCGGCGGTTTTCGCGCCGTGGCCCATGGTGAACAGCATCAGTGCCCTCGGTGGGATTCCCATCCATACTGTAGGGGTTTTGCGTCGGTCATAACTGGCGGGTGTTCGGTGATCCAAGCTGCGTTGGTTGTTCGACGAAAACGCTGATCAAAGCGCTGGCACTGCGGGTCAGTTCAGAGCTGCTGTCGGATCGCGGCGGACATCGGTTGTTTCTCATGCTCGAGTCCGGATCGACCTTTACTGGATTGGGTTCAGCGAAGCGTCGTCTCATCGGCGGTGCGGACCTACGATCACAGGCATGATGCGCGATCGGGAGACGATCGACGCCGAGTTGCGCCGTCTTGCCGCGTTGCGCCGTTCGACTGGCGACCACGGTGGCGAGCCTTGGAGCCGTCAGCTCGACGAACTTCTCGATGAGCGCCTAGGGCACCGGACGGAGGCGTCTGGAACCGAAGCGGACAAGCGTGTGAGACGGAGATTTCCGTCGACCTCTGGGCCGAAACGCGACAACGCCAAAGACTCCACGCCCTCGCAGCGTCGGAGCATCCTGCGCCGCTTCGGCCCCCTCATGGTCTTGCCGCTATCCCTGGTAGCCGTCGCGGCGGTGCTGATGGTGATGTTCGCCGTCCGCAACTCATCTCCGGCGGCGCAGCCGACGATCGCGCCACCGTCGCCTGAGCCGACGGTGATCCCGCCATCGGCCTCGCCATCAAACCCGGCTGCACCGAAAGTCCCCGCTCCGCCACCACTTGACATCGTCGACAGGGCGTTCATCGAGGCGTTAAAACACGATGGCGTGCCAGTTCCCAGCCACGAATACGTGACGAATCAGGGGCATGCAGTCTGCGACTTCCTAGCACACCAACCGAACCTCGCAGATGCCGTCAACTTCGTGCAGCGGTCGTCGATATGGGACGCCGATCAAAGCGCCCACTTCGCCGCTGGTGCCATCGTCTCGTACTGCCCTCAGTACGAACCGACAAGCCCCGACGAAATGCCGCCGGCATTCCAGAATGCTCTCACCGTTCTGCAAGCCATCCAGGGTGACTTGCAAGCGATTCGTGGTGATCTGCAAGACATCTCAGGCCAGCACTAATCCTGTCATCGCCGCGTGTCAGCACGCAGATCGCCGACCTGGAAGTAATCGACAGCTGCAGACGACCGGTGTCGTGGCGCGCCCAGCACTGGTCGCATGCTCAGGGGTTCAAAAGCTTGGATTTCCTCCTCAGCCGCACCAGTCGCGCACATCGGGCGGGTATTGATCGAGCGGTCCAACACAGCGCTGCCCGGGCGGGTAGTTGACACGGGCATTCATCAGGTCACAGGGAATATAGACCTGCTTGCCTGTGGGAGTGTTACTCAAACACTGCATTGGCGGCTCGGCATGAACCTGGGCGGGGGTCATAAGTGCCACCGCTAAAGCGCCGAGCACCCACACGACACGGCGACGGATCATGGGAACTCCTTTTCCAGTGGTGGGATCTTCGTGGTTACTCATATGACTCGTAAAGCGGGGCCAGTCAGGTGCAATGACCGCCAAGGAATGGCCAATTATTGACCGGCCCAATGGGGGATAGAGGGAAATTGTCGAATATCGCGCAGTCGGCCCCAGCGGTGCTTGATGCTGCACCGAAGATCCACGCGAGAGGAATCCCTGATTACGCGCGGCTTCCGGTGCCCTCGGTGGGATTCGAACCCACACTGTCTGGGTTTTGAGTCCAGTTCCTCTGCCAGTTGGGATACGAGGGCTCACCCGTATACGGCCTCCCACCATAGAGGATCTGTGCGGAGGCGCGGCGCCACAACCCCGAGGTCGCTGGTGACCATGGCTCGCGACACAATGTCGTCATGACCGGTTCTGCGACCGAAGTCGATGCTGTCAGCCGCCGCGTTCTGATCGCCGAGGATGAGGCGCTTATCCGCATGGACTTAGCCGAAATGCTCCGTGAGGAGGGCTACGAAATCGTCGGTGAGGCCGGCGACGGGCAGGAAGCGGTCGAGCTGGCCGAGCAGCTCAAGCCCGACCTCGTGATCATGGACGTGAAGATGCCGCGCCGCGACGGCATCGACGCCGCATCCGAGATCGCCAGCAAACGGATTGCCCCGATCGTCGTACTGACCGCGTTCAGCCAGCGCGACCTGGTGGAGCGAGCCCGCGACGCAAGCGCGATGGCGTACTTGGTGAAGCCGTTTTCGGTCACCGACCTCATCCCGGCCATCGAACTGGCCGTCAGCCGCTTTAGCGAGATCACCGCATTGGAGCGCGAAGTGGCGACGCTGTCCGACAGGTTGGAAACCCGCAAGCTCGTCGAAAGGGCCAAAGGGCTTCTGCAGACCAAACAGGGCATGACCGAGCCGGAAGCTTTCAAGTGGATCCAGCGTGCAGCCATGGACCGGCGCACGACCATGAAACGCGTCGCCGAAGTGGTGCTCGACACCCTCGACGCCCCGAAAGACGCGCCGTCTTCAGGGTGAAGCGGCATCGAGTGTGCGCTCACGGCATCGAGCGTGCGCGTCGGGCAGCGACACGCCGATGACGTCCGCCCTACACGCACACTCGGCGACGGCGCCCGCTAGCGAGCCACGATCACCGACGAGCCATGGCCGAACAGGCCCTGGTTGGCGGTGATCCCGACGGTGGCGCCCTCGACCTGCCGGCCGGTGGCCTGGCCGCGCAGCTGCCAGGTGAGCTCGCAGACCTGCGCGATGGCCTGAGCGGGGATCGCCTCGCCGAAGCAGGCCAGCCCGCCCGACGGGTTGACCGGAACCTTGCCCCCGATCGTCGTCGCGCCGCTGCGCAGCAGCGCCTCGGCTTCACCCTTGGGGCACAACCCGAGGTGCTCGTACCAGTCGAGCTCCAGGGCGGTGGACAAGTCGTACACCTCGGCCAGGCTGAGATCTTCCGGGCCGATACCGGCTTCCGCGTAGGCCGCGTCGAGAATCTGGTCCTTGAACACCCGCTCTGGTGCAGGCACTATCGCAGTGGAATCCGTTGCGATGTCGGGTAATTCGGGCAGGTGCTGTGGGTAGCGCGGGGTCACGGCGCTGACTGCGCGCACCGACGGCACACCCTGCAGCGACCCGAGGTGCTCGCTGGTGAACTTCGCGCTGGCCACCACCAGCGCCGCCGCCCCGTCGGAGGTGGCGCAGATGTCCAGCAGCCGAAGCGGGTCGGCCACCACCGGGCTGGCCAGCACGTCGCCGAGAGCGACCTCTTTTCGGTATCGCGCGTTCGGGTTCTGCAGTCCGTGGCGGGCGTTTTTGACCTTGACCTGCGCGAAATCTTCAACGGTGGCGCCGTAGAGGTCCATCCGCCGACGGGCCAGCAGGGCGAAGTACACCGGGTTCGTCGCCCCGATGAGATGGAACCGCTGCCAGTCCGGGTCGTTTTTGCGTTCACCGCCCACCGGCGCGAAAAAGCCCTTGGGCGTGGTGTCCGCGCCAATGACCAGCGCCACATCGCAGAAGCCGGCCAGAATCTGGGCGCGCGCGCTCTGCAGCGCCTGCGAGCCGCTGGCGCACGCCGCATAGCTCGAACTGACCGGGACGCCGTTCCAGCCCAGCTTTTGGGCGAACGTCGCACCGGCGACAAACCCCGGATAACCGTTGCGGATGGTGTCAGCGCCGGCCACCAACTGGATCTGACGCCAATCCAGTCCGGCCTCGCCGAGCGCGGCGCGCGGCGGCTACCCCGTATTCGGTGAAGTCGTTGCCCCACTTGCCCCACGGGTGCATGCCGGCGCCCAAGATGTACACAGGTTCAGCGGTCATTGGCGCCGCTCCTCCTCATCGCTTCGCTCTGCATCGTCGCCGGCGCGACTCATGAAGCGATCCTCCACCCGTACACGATGCGCTCCACGCCCTCGTCGTCGGTGAACAGCGGCATGGTGGTCAGCTCCATCTGCATGCCGATCCTCAGGTCGGCGGCCAGCGTGCCGTCGACCACCTTGCCCAGCACGATCAAACCCTCGTCAGCCAACTGCACCGCGGCGACGGCGAACGGCTCGAACGGGTCGGTGGCCGGATACGGCGCGGGCGGCGCATAGCGATTTTCGGTGTAGCTCCACAGCGTTCCGCGCCGCGACAGCGCCACCGCGTCCAACTGGTCCCCGTCGCAGGCCGGGTTCGGGCAGTTGTTGGCGCCCCCAGCCGAGACGGGCGGGAACACATAGGTGCCGCACCGGGCGCACTTGCTGCCGATCAGATGCGGAACGCCGGCCTCGTCGGTGGCGAACCATCCCTCGATCGCCGGCTCTTGGCGGGTAACTGCTGGCACGCGGCCAGCGTACCGACAACTGGGGCAAAACTGAAACGTGTTCCAGTTTGACGCTGTTGTCCGACCGGGTGCATAGAGTAGGGCCGTGAGCCCAGCCAAAGCCGCGGCCAGCGCGAGTGCGGGAACGTCGGCAACCGATGGCGACAAGCCGACTCTGCTGCTGTTGGACGGCAATTCGCTGGCGTTTCGTGCGTTCTACGCACTGCCCGCGGAAAATTTCAAGACAGCCGGCGGGCTGACCACCAACGCGGTCTACGGGTTCACTGCCATGCTGATCAACCTGCTGCGCGATGAACAACCGACGCACATCGCGGCGGCATTCGACGTGTCCCGGCAGACATTTCGATCCGACCGCTACCCGGAGTACAAGGCCAACCGCACCTCCACCCCCGACGAGTTCCACGGACAGATCGACGTGACCAAGGAAGTCCTTGCCGCTCTGGGCATCACGGTGCTCGCCGAACCGGGTTTCGAAGCCGACGACATCATCGCGACGCTGGCTACCCAGGCTGAAAAAGAGGGCTACCGGGTGCTGGTGGTAACCGGCGATCGCGACTCGCTGCAGCTGGTGACCGACGACGTCACCGTGCTCTACCCGCGCAAGGGCGTCAGCGACCTCACTCGCTTCACCCCGGAGGCGGTCGTCGAGAAATACGGGCTGACTCCCAAGCAGTACCCGGACTTCGCGGCGCTGCGCGGCGATCCCAGCGACAACCTGCCGGGCATCCCTGGAGTGGGCGAGAAGACGGCCGCCAAGTGGATCGCCGAATACGGCTCACTGGAAGGACTGGTCGACAACGTCGACACGGTCAAGGGCAAAGTGGGCGACGCGTTGCGCGCGCACCTGGGCGGTGTGGTGCGCAACCGGGAGCTAACCGAGCTCATCCGCGACGTGCCGCTGGCCCAGACTCCTGACACCTTGCGGTTGCAGACATGGGACCGCGATCAGATCCACCAGCTCTTCGACCAGCTGGAGTTCCGGGTGCTACGTGACCGGCTGTTCGAGACGCTTGCAGCCGTCGAACCCGAGGTCGACGAGGGGTTCGACGTTCGCGGCGGCGCGCTGGAATCCGGCACGGTCGCGCAGTGGCTGGCCGAGCACGCCAGCGACGGCCGGCGATCCGGGGTGGCGGTGGTCGGCACCCACCGGGCCTACGACGGCGACGCGACCGCGCTGGCCATCGCGGCCGCCGACGGCGACGGCGCCTACATCGATACCGCCACGTTGACTCCCGACGACGACGCCGCGCTGGCCGCCTGGCTCGCCGACCCGGACAAACCCAAGGCGCTGCACGAAGCCAAGTTGGCCATCCACGACCTGGCCGGGCGCGGCTGGACGCTGGGCGGTCTCACCTCCGACACCGCGCTGGCCGCCTACCTGGTGCGGCCCGGGCAGCGCAGCTTCGCCCTCGATGACCTGTCGCTGCGCTATCTGCGCCGTGAGCTGCGCGCCGAAACCCCAGAGCAGCAACAGCTTTCGTTGCTCGATGACGATGGGGCCACCGACGGCGTCGACGACCAGGCAGTGCAAACCACCGTCCTGCGGGCCCGCGCGGTGGCCGACCTCGCCGACGCGCTGGACGCCGAGCTCGCCCGCATCGACTCGCAGCCGTTGCTGGCCGAAATGGAATTGCCGGTCCAAGGCGTGCTGGCCGGCATGGAAGCCGCCGGTATCGCCGTCGACCTCGAGTTGCTGGGCGCGCTGCAGAGTCAGTTCGGCGACCAGGTCCGCGACGCCGCCGAGGCCGCATACGCGGTGATCGGCAGGCAGATCAACCTCGGCTCACCCAAACAGCTGCAGGTCGTGCTGTTCGACGAGCTCGGCATGCCGAAGACCAAACGAACCAAAACCGGATACACCACCGACGCCGACGCCCTGCAGTCGCTGTTCGACAAGACCGGCCACCCGTTCCTCGAGCATCTCCTCGCCCACCGGGATGCCACCCGGCTCAAGGTCACCGTCGACGGGCTGCTGAATTCGGTAGCCGCTGACGGGCGTATCCACACCACGTTCAACCAGACCATCGCCGCGACCGGGCGGTTGTCGTCGACCGAGCCCAACCTGCAGAACATCCCGATTCGCTCCTAGGCCTGCCGCCAGATCCGCGACGCGTTCGTCGTCGGCACGGGCTATGCCGAATTGATGACCGCCGATTACAGCCAGATCGAGATGCGGATCATGGCGCACCTGTCGCGAGACGAAGGCCTGATTGAAGCGTTCAACACCGGCGAGGACCTGCACTCATTTGTGGCGTCGCGGGCCTTCGGCGTGCCGATCGGCGAGGTGACACCCGAACTGCGGCGCCGGGTCAAGGCGATGTCGTACGGGCTGGCCTATGGGCTGAGCGCCTACGGCCTGTCGCAGCAGCTGAAGATCTCCACCGAGGAAGCCAAGGAGCAGATGGACGCCTACTTCGCCCGGTTCGGCGGAGTGCGCGACTACCTGCATGCCGTCGTCGAGCAGGCCCGCAAGGACGGCTACACCTCGACCGTGCTGGGCCGGCGGCGCTACCTACCCGAGCTGGACAGCAGCAACCGCCAGGTCCGCGAGGCCGCTGAGCGGGCGGCGCTCAACGCACCGATCCAGGGCAGCGCGGCCGACATCATCAAGGTCGCGATGATCGAGGTCGACAAGGCGCTCAAAGGGGCGGGGCTCAAGTCCCGCATGCTACTGCAGGTCCATGACGAACTGCTGTTCGAAGTCGCGCCCGGTGAGCGGGACCAACTCGAGACGCTGGTGCGCGACAAGATGTGCGGGGCCCACCCGCTTGACGTGCCGCTGGAGGTGTCGATGGGCTATGGCCGCTCATGGGACACCGCCGCGCACTAAGCGCCGAGCGTGCAGCTACGGCGAAATGCAGGCGGTTTTTCAGCCCTGAATGCACGCTCGGCGCGCATGGGCGCAGTTTGGCCAGCATGTGCACAGTCGAGTAGCCTCGACGGGTAACTCGATTTGTCCCTACGACCCAACCTGTCCGGAGCAACCCAACAATATGCCGAGTCCCACCGTCTCCTCGCCTCAAGTAGCCATCAACGACATCGGCTCGAGCGAGGACTTTCTCGCCGCCATCGACAAGACCATCAAATACTTCAACGATGGCGACATCGTGGAAGGGACCATCGTCAAGGTTGACCGGGATGAGGTCCTGCTCGATATCGGCTACAAGACCGAAGGTGTGATTCCCTCTCGAGAGCTGTCGATCAAGCACGACGTCGATCCGCACGAGGTCGTCAAAGTGGGCGACAAGGTCGAGGCCCTAGTTCTCACCAAGGAGGACAAAGAAGGCCGGCTGATCCTGTCGAAGAAGCGCGCGCAGTACGAGCGGGCGTGGGGCACGATCGAAGCGCTCAAGGAGAAGGACGAGGCCGTCAAGGGCACCGTGATCGAGGTCGTCAAGGGCGGGCTGATCCTCGACATTGGGCTGCGCGGCTTCCTGCCGGCGTCGTTGGTCGAGATGCGCCGGGTGCGCGATCTGCAGCCCTACATCGGCAAGGAGCTCGAAGCCAAGATCATCGAGCTCGACAAGAACCGCAACAACGTGGTGCTCTCCCGCCGCGCCTGGCTGGAGCAGACCCAGTCCGAGGTGCGCAGCGAGTTCCTCAACCAGCTGCAAAAAGGTGCTATCCGCAAGGGCGTGGTGTCCTCGATCGTCAACTTCGGCGCGTTCGTCGACCTCGGTGGTGTCGACGGTCTGGTGCATGTCTCCGAGTTGTCCTGGAAGCACATCGACCATCCCTCCGAGGTGGTGCAGGTCGGCGACGAGGTCACCGTCGAGGTGCTCGACGTCGACATGGACCGCGAGCGGGTCTCGTTGTCGCTCAAGGCGACTCAGGAAGACCCGTGGCGGCACTTCGCCCGCACCCACGCCATCGGGCAGATCGTGCCGGGCAAGGTCACCAAGCTGGTGCCGTTCGGAGCGTTCGTGCGTGTCGAGGAGGGCATCGAAGGGCTGGTACACATCTCCGAGCTCTCGGAGCGCCACATCGAGGTGGCCGACCAGGTGGTCGCCGTCGGTGACGAGGTGATGGTCAAGGTCATCGACATCGACCTGGAGCGCCGCCGTATCTCGTTGTCGCTCAAGCAGGCCAATGACGACTACACCGAGGAGTTCGATCCTGCCAAGTACGGCATGGCCGACAGCTACGACGAGCAGGGCAACTACATCTTCCCCGAAGGCTTCGACCCCGACACCAACGAATGGCTCGACGGATACGAAAAGCAGCGCGCCGAGTGGGAAGCCCGCTACGCCGAGGCCGAGCGCCGGCACAAGATGCACACCGCCCAGATGGAGAAGTTCGCGGCTGCCGAGGCTGCGGCAGGTGCCGAGCAGCCGCAGGCCAACGGCGCCCAGGCCGAGGAACAGCAGGGTGGCTCGCTGGCCAGTGACGCTCAATTGGCCGCGCTGCGGGAGAAACTCGCCGGCAGCGCCTAACTGGCGATGCTTCGGATCGGGCTGACCGGCGGCATCGGTGCCGGGAAGTCAGCGGTGACCGCGACGTTCGAACAATGCGGAGCGGTTGTGGTCGATGCCGACGTGATCGCCCGCGAGGTGGTCGAACCCGGCACCGAGGGGCTGGCGGCGCTGGTCGACGCTTTCGGTGACGACATTCTGCTGCCCGATGGGGGGCTGGATCGTCCTGCCTTGGCGGCCAAGGCTTTCCAGAACGATGACGCGCGAAAGACTTTGAACGGAATCGTTCATCCGCTGGTGGGCAAGCGTCGCGCCGAGATCATCGCGGCTGTACCAGAGGACGCGGTGGTGGTGGAAGACATTCCGCTGCTGGTGGAATCGGGGATGGCACCGCTTTTCCCACTGGTGGTTGTCGTGCACGCCGACGCCGATCATCTGCGGGTGCGGCGGCTGGTTGAACAACGTGGCATGGCCGAAGACGACGCCCGCGCCCGGATAGCCGCGCAGGCAAGCGACGAGCAGCGTCGCGCCGTCGCCGACATCTGGCTGGACAATTCCGGCAGCCTCGAGGCGTTGGCGCAGCGAACCTGTGATGTATGGAACCACCGGATCGCGCCATTCGCGCGTAATCTCACCGCCCGGCAGGCCGTACGGCAATCCGTGCGGCTGACGCCAGCGGATCCCACCTGGCCCGAGCAGGCGCGGCGCATCGTCGCCCGGATTGCGACCGCATGCGGTGACAAGGTGCTGCGCGTCGACCACATCGGGTCCACGGCGATCCCCGGGTTGGATGCCAAGGACGCCATCGACATTCAGGTCACCGTCGATTCACTGGCGGTGGCCGACGAAATCGCCGACGCGTTGTTGTCCGCTGGATATCCCCGCATCGACCACATCACCAACGACATCGCCAAACCCGATGCCCGAAGCACTGTCGAACGTTACAACCACAGCACCGATCCAGTGTTGTGGCACAAGCGGATTCACGGCTCAGCTGACCCAGGTCGGCCGACGTACGTTCATGTGCGGGTCGACGGCTGTCCGAATCAACAGTTCGCGCTGTTGTTCGTCGACTGGCTGAGCGCCGACCCCGATGCGCGCGCGGAGTACCTGAGCGTCAAGCAGAAAGCCGCGAGCGCGGTGCCGGTCGACGGCGGTGTCGCCCAGTACAACGAGGCGAAGGAGCCCTGGTTTCGCGACGCCTACCGTCGGGCGTGGGACTGGGCCGACAGCGTGGGCTGGCGGCCCTGAACTAGGTTGTCGCGCGGCGACCCGCTGTGCCCGGCTACGCAGCGCTGCGCCCGGCTACGCCGCGGGCAGCGGTGCGCCGCAGGGCAGCACGCCGTTCATCGGGTCAGTGCTGCCTTGCACCGGTCTGACGAATTGATCGACCTGCGCGGCGACAGTGTCGTCGACGCCGATCTCGCAGTGCACTTTGGCCGAATAGGGCCAACGGATCGCCACTTGCATCCCGGCTTTGCCCGGACCGCCCAGCACAGCGTTGGCCTGGAATGCGTTGCCGAGCACCGAGCTCAGTGGAGCGGTGTTCGTCTGCGTGTCGTTGATCATGAAGGTGGCCTGACTGCCGGGGGCCACCCCATCGATCCTCGCGATGTAGTTGACGTTGTGCAGTTCAGCCAGCGCCGCGGTGGGAGTTAACTGGCCGCACCCGATGAGCATCGCCACTGCCGTGGTGGCCAAACCTATTCGCGTGGAGACGTTCATGGCTGCTGACACCACCGCCCCGCGTCTGGTGTGGAATATCCGATTGCTTGCTACCGCGGCTCGGGTTGGCAACGCGGACACCACAACGACGTCCTGCCGCCGGCCCGGCCGCGGGATAGCCGCGCACCGCAGCGTGGACAGCTCGGATCGGGCTCGTCGCGCACACCGGTGAGCCAGCGCGGCAGGTTCGGGACGCGGCCGTGCCGCACCGCGGTGCGTAGCACCCGTTTCATGGTGGTATGCAACTGCTTCACGTCGGCGTCGTCCAAGGCAGCGATCGGCCGGAACGGATGCAGGCCGGCCTGCCAGCAGATCTCGTCGGTGAGCAGGTTGCCCAGCCCGGCGATCACGGACTGATCCAACAGCGTCGCCTTGAGCCCACCACGGCGGCCTGACAGCACCCCACGCAAGGTCGGCAGATCGATGTCCAGCGCGTCGGGGCCCTGTGACCCTGTGACCGCGGCAATTTCACCGTCGCCGGCGGCCAGCCACACGCCGCGCAGCTTGCGCAAGTCGGCGTAGCGCAACTCGCCGCGGTCGAGGGTGAGCACAAGCCGTTCGTAGCCCTCGTCCTCGGCGCCGCGACAAGCGTAGTAGGGGTGGCCGGTCATGCCGCTGTGCACGAGAAGCACCGGGCCGTCGGTCGGCAAGATCAGCCACTTGCCGTGCCGGCGCGGCGCAGTGAACCGGTGGCCGACAAGGCTGCGCGCGAATGCTCGCGGGGTGGTGTTACGCAATACCCCCGGGTCACGCACGTCGACGTCTCGCACTCGACGGCCGGGCAGCGTGTCGGCCAGTGCCCGGCGGAACCCCTCGACGTCAGGAAGTTCCGGCATGGAGTTTCGCCAGGCGCCGTATCGGACCGGTCAGTGAGCGGGCATGGCGGTTCATGCCGGCCCATGGATCAGGTTGGCGGGCAAGCCGATTCGGGACGTTGCGCACCGTGAACCGGTCCGGGCGCATACCGCGGCCGTCGAGTTCGTCCCATTCCAGCGGGGTGGCTACCGGTGCGCAGGGGCGGGCCCGCACCGCATACGGCGCGACCGCAGACTGCGCGTAGGCGTTTCGCATGACGTCGACGTACACCCGTCCTTCACGCTTGTCCTTGCCGGCTTCGATCGTGCGGTGCGCCGGGTCGTCGGCCACCACGGCGGCGACGTCGCGGGCGAATTGGCGGACCGTGTCGAAGTCCGCATCGCCGCGCAGCGGCACCACGACATGCAGCCCGCGCGAACCCGTCGTCTTCACGTAGCGGGCCAGCCCGATGTCATCCAGCACGCCGGCGACCGCGCGCGCAGTGGCCCGGATCACCGGGAAGTCGTCGCCGGTCGGGTCGAGGTCGAACACCAGCCGATCCGGCGTGTGCAGCCGCCCTCGGCGAGACAGCCACGCATGCAGGGTGATGCAGTTCTGGTTGGCCAACCACACCAGCGCTTCCGGGCGCTGGGCCACCGGGTGCACGACCGTGCCGCCTTCCTTGGCGACTTGGGCGAACTCCATCCAGTCCAGGCACGGCATCGGCGAAGTCCTGCTGGATGAACCCCGGCTCTCGATGCCGCGCGGGAACCGCTGTAGGGTCAGCGGCCGACCGTCGAGGTGCGGCAACATCGCCTCGGCCACCGCAGCCTAGTAGTCCACCAGCTCGCCCTTGGTGATGCCTTTTCGCGAGGAGTGGCCGGGAAACAAGACGGTCCGGATGAGTGACCTGCACTGTGATTCGAGGCATCAGCGTGTCTCACGCACCACATCACGGGGGTTCTTGTCGGTGCGCAGCCCGGTGTAGCGGGGATGGCGCAGTTTGCCGTCGCGGGTCCATTCGGTGAACCCGACCTGGGCGACCAATTCTGGTCGCACCCAGCGGGTTGCAGCCTCCCGGACCTGCCCGCGGGTAAACGGGCACGCATCCTGTTCGATGCTCGACAGTCGCGCATGCAGGCTGCGCAGAGTGGCCTCGTCGAATCCGGTTCCCACCTTGCCGGCGTAGACCAGGTCCCGGCCGTCGTAGTAACCGACCAGCAGCGCCCCGAGTCCGACGCGGCTGCCTTTCGGGGCGGTGTAGCCGCCGATGACGAACTCCTGGTCGCGGACGCATTTGAACTTCAGCCAGTTCGCCGATCGGCGGCCCTCGTATGGCGCGTCGGCCAGTTTGGCGATCACGCCCTCGTCACCGCGGGCGCATGCGGCGCGGTACGCCCCTTGGCCGTCCTCCACCCGATGCGGAGTGTAGCGCAGCGGATCATTGAATTGGAATACCTTGCGCAGCAGGCGTTTACGCCAGAGCAGTGGCAACCCGGTGGTGCACTGCCCGTCCAGATGCAGCAGATCGAAGACGTAGTAGAAGACCGGGATACCGGTTGCCCGCGCCTGTTTGGGGTTGGTGATGCCCAGCCGGCCTTGTAGGCGGGCGAAGCTGGTACGCCGCCCGTCGAAGGCCACCACCTCGCCATCCACGACGAACCGCGAAACGGGCTGTGCCGCAAGCGCGTCGACCAACTCCGGATACGTTCCGTCGAGCGGCTGCCGGTTGCGCGACCACAGCCGCACCCGGTCACCGTTGCGATACGCCAGACACCGTTCACCGTCAAACTTGCGCTCGAATATCCACCGGGGATTAGAAAACCGCCGCTCGGTGAGAGTGGCCAGCATGGGTGCTCGCCAGTCGGGCACCGGCTCCTCGTGCAGGGCGGCACGCACCCGGCCGGGTAGACCGAGGTTCGACACCATGACCACCTGTTACCCGCCTCAGTCGTGTGCTACGCACCGCGCCAAGTGAGCTCGATCCCCTTGCCGGCCAGCCAGCGCTGAAGGTCATACCCGTGCCGGGACACCCCGTCGACGGTGTCGACGGCGCGGTGCACCGCCTGCTCGGCGGTCTTGGGGGCCAGCAGCCCGTAGCGAACGGCGTCGAGCAGCTCTCCGACGTCGGCCAGGTTGACGTCGCGGCCGGTGCAGACTTCCAGGTCGAGGTAATGGTCTGCGGAACGCCACACCGTTGGGCCGGGTATGTATTCACCGATGTCGAGGTAGTAGTCGTGGTCGCGTTCATGGCCGGGGTTGAAGTGAAAAATGTTGGCGCGCAATCCCAGCGACGGCAGCAGCCACGACTCGAGGTAATGGAATTGGGCTCGGCCCGGGGTGGGCCGCGCCATGTAGAGCCCCCACGGCCGAAGCGTGTACTCGTCGACGGCCCGCACGATGCCCTTCGGGTCGGTGTTGGTGTGGGCGACTAGGTCGAACGTTTCGTGCTTGGGATGATGGATGGCGTCAGCTTACCCGCGCAACGGGACTCGCGCGGCGACCGATGCAGAGCGCGTAGCGCGATGAGGAGGAGCCGCGCAATCGGATCCGCGCGGCGACCGATGCAGAGCGCGTTGTGCGATGAGGAGGAGCCGCGCAATTTCGGAACTAGCGGTGCAGCCGGATCTTCCAGCGGACAAAGCCGGCGTAGAAGACCGACAACCCGGCCAGCATGGCCACGTCGAACAACCATGTCTTGGCGGTGTGCAGCCAAAACCGGTCCTTAGGAATCAGCGAACCGGGGACCAGATGCCGCAAGTCGATCGTCGATGCCGCCGCGGCGTAGCCCCACCGCGAGGGCATCGCCCAGGACAGCTGGTCGAGCAGCAGCCTTCCTGTGACGGGGACCAGTCCGCCGGAGAGCACCAGCTGCGCCATGATCGACACCACCAGCAGCGGCATGATCTGCTCACTGGAGCGCACCAGCGCCGAGAGCGCCAGGCCCAGGATGGCTGAGGCCACGCAGGTCGCGGCGACGGTCACGAACAGTTCAAGCGTGGCATTGCCGAGTAGCAGGGCTGCCCGGGTGGGCGCGCCCTTGCCGGCGATGACGATTGCGGTGGCGATGACCGACTGCACGATCGCGAACGCGCAATACACCCCGGTTTTGGCGAGCAGGTAGGCAGTGGTGGACAGGCCGACCGCTTGTTCGCGCTGGAAGATGGCGCGTTCACCGATCAGGTCGCGAATTGTCAACGCCGTGCCCATGAAGACCGCGGCGATGTTCAGCAGGACCAGGATCTGCGCGGCCTCGTCGGGTGCGTCGCTTCGGGGATCGGCGACCCGGAATCCGTTCGAGCCGGGAACGGTCAGTGATAGCGCACCGAGGATGAACGGCAACAGGGCCAGGAATATGAAGTAGGCGCGGTCGGCGACGACCAGCCGAACCTGGCGCCGCATGATCGTGGAGAGCTGGCGCCACACGCTGGTATGGACCGGTTCGCCGAGATCGGCCGGCTTCTCGGTCTGCGGAGGTAGTGGCTGGCGGTGCTGTTCGAGGAAACGGCGGTTGGCTGCCTCCGGATCGGCGCCCACTTTGGTGAAAATTTCGGCCCAGTTGGTGGTTCCCATCGCTTCGCCGATCTGGCCTGGCGGGCCGCAGAATGCGGTCTTGCCGCCGGGTGCCACCAGCAGCACCTGGTCGCAGATATCCAGGTAGCTCAGCATGTGCGTCACCACCACGACGACGCGGCCGGCGTCGGCGAGCTGGCGCAGCATCGTCATCACTTGGCAGTCGAGCGCTGGGTCCAGCCCGGAGGTCGGCTCGTCGAGGAGTAGCAGCGACGGTCCGGTGAGCAGTTCCAGCGCGACGGAGGCGCGTTTGCGCTGGCCGCCGGACAACTTGTCCACCCGAGTGTCGGCGTGCTTGGTCAGGTCGAGTTCTTCGAGCACCTGGGCGACGACCTTTTGCCGGTCGGCTTTGCTGGTGTCAGGCGGCAATCGCAGCTCGGCGGCGTAGCCCAGCGCTTGGTTCACGGTGAGCTGGCGGTGTACGACGTCGTCTTGGGGCACCATCCCGATCCTGCTGCGCAGCGACGCGTATTCGGCGTGGATGTCATGCCCCTCGAAAGTGACCGAGCCGGAGCTCGGCCGGGCGTAGCCGGCGATCAGCTTTGCCAGCGTTGTCTTGCCCGCGCCCGACCCGCCGATGATGGCAGTGAGCGTCCCAGGCCGGGCGATCAGCGAGATGTCATCGAGCAGTTGTTTGCCGCCGTCGACGGTGAACTTGACGTTGCGCACCTCAAGACCGCCGGTGCTGGTTGCGGCTTCGGTTTCGCTGCGGCGCACCAGCACGCCACCGCGAAACACCAGGTCGACGTTGCCTATGGTGACCACGTCGTCTTCGGTCAAGATCGCCGACCCGACCCGGGTGCCGTTCACGAACGTCCCATTGACGCTGCGGTCTTGGATCTCGGCGCCGAGCGGGGTCAAAACCAGCGTCGCGTGATGACGCGAGGCCAGCACGTCGGGGATCACGATGTCGTTGTCGTTGGCGCGACCGATGGTCACCGTGCCGGCCCGCTTGGCGGGGGCCGGTCGCTGCGACAGGAATTTGACGAACCTCGTCGCGAGATTGGTCACGTCGGCCGACCCGGCATCGACCACGGTCATTTCAGTGGGCGCAGGGGAGTCGGGGGATGGCGCCCAGGCGGCGTCGACCACTGTCAACTCGTCGGGCGGCGGCGAGGGTTGCTGGAGATTGGTC
>NZ_CAXUCH010000058.1:0-4558 GCF_964249325.1 uncultured Mycobacterium sp.
CAACATCCAAAACCACAAACCTTAACCGCCAACTATGCGGAAAACGGGCCTAGGCAGGCTCCTGTCCTGCGGCCATCCGAGCTGTACGCGCCAAGAGCCGACGCCTGGGCACCATAGAGACCGCTAGATGCGATGGGCGGCGAACCACTCAAGCAACAAGTCGGCGATGGCATCGGGCTGTTCGTCGGGTATCCAGTGGGACACGCCATGCAGAACCTCGTAGCGGTATTCGCCGGTGACGTAACGGCCACAGTTGCGAGCCGCCTTGCTGAGCACAGCTGTATCCCCGTCGCTCCATACGTACAGCGTCGGGACGCTGATCTTGCCCATAGCGCTTCGCATGTCCGACAGCGGCATGGCTCGATACCAATTGAGCGCGGCGGTCAACGCACCGGGCTCAGCCATTGCGCGCGCGTCGCGGTCGGCGGCTTCAGCCGACTGCCCGCTTGACCGCAGTACCTTCGTCAATCGGGCTGTATTCCCTTGCCTACCAAGGACAAACAATTCGGGCAGGCCCGGCAGCTGGAAGACGTACATATACCACGATGCAAGACCCTGACGACTGGTAACGAGGGCCTTGAGGAATGCGGCTGGGTGTGGCACGGATAACGGCGACACTGTCGCAAGGCGGTCCGGCAGTTGCGCGGCGACACCCCAAGCCACCGCCGCGCCCCAGTCATGCCCGACCAGATGCACCCGGCTCGCGCCGCTGGCATCGATCAATGCACGGACATCCTCGACGAGCTCCGGCATGCGATAGTCACGCCGGCGCGTGGGGCGGGCACCGGGTGAGTAGCCCCGCTGATTGGGGGCCAAGCAGCGATATCCTGCCTCGCTGAGCCGGTCGATGACCTTACTCCAGCTGCTATTGAACTGGGGGAAACCATGCAATAGCACTACTGCGGGTCCGTCACTCGGGCCTGCATCGATCACGTCGAAGACCAGCTTTCCACGCCGGTATTGATCCATGGCTTTAGCGCGAACCTCGACTCGTGAGCGAATAGCCTTCGGGGCCCGCCACATCCGACGACGTGCCGACCGTAGGAGCGGTAACGGATTCGCCCGTGATCACGTAACCGCGTCCTGGGGCCGGTTTCAGCATTGCGTCTCGATCTTGAAGTCAGCTGTTTTGGGCGTGGTCGGATTCTCCCTATCAGTCCCTTGCGCAGTACCGGTAATCTTGTACGTGCCATTGCTGAAAGTCGCCTTGGCCGTGCCGACGCCGGCGTCGGCGACCCCGGTGAAGCCGTTGACGTTGTTGATGTTGACGCTCTCAGCTTTCGGGTTATCAGACTGCAGCCGCAGCATGGCCTGCACGCTGCCGGGGGCCGCGCCGATGTCGACGGATACCAACCATTCAACTTGAGTGCACGACACCGCATGCGAGGTGCGAGTGTTGCCGCCAACGGTGATCCGAGCGGTCTTCTGCGGCACCGTTGCGGATCGCGAACATCCGAGACTGCCTGCCATCACTGCCAAAGCGATTACCGCCGTCGCCACGATCCGGCTCCTCACCGGGCACCTCCGTTCCAGCAGCGATGCGCTGCTGCCTGCCGCACCAATTTCTACCAGCTAAGTGGACCCATCGAGGCGTAATCCGACGAACCAAGCGGTGCGCTCATCGACGCTATGGCAGATGCCGTATGGCTTACAGTTGACAAATCAGTGACAACGTCATCGGTTACCGGCCAGCTGGGAGGCACGTTGCCGAAAAGCATGACCCAACCTGTCGCTCACGTTAGTCACCCGCCTGGCGCTCGCACGTGCCAAGACAACTATCAGGGTCTGCGATGAGCGCTGCGTTGTCGATACCCCGATACCCAGTCGACGTCACTGGTAAGTGGCTATCGGCCGTGCTCAGTGATCGCGGCACGCCGGTCGAGGTCTCCGAGGTAAGCGTTGTGCCTATTGGTACCGGGCAGACGGGCGCGACGTTTCGGATTCAGCCAGCTATGCGACAGCCCCGGCGGGCTTGCCGCATACCTTCGTAATCAAATCGCCTGCCCAAGACGACACGGTGCGACCGCGTCGTCATCGGTTACCGCTGCGAATGCGCTTTCTACTCTGCATTTGCCGACCGTGTAGAGATTCCCACACCGCAGTGCTTATACTGCGCGATCACCGACGACGCGACCGACTATGCGCTGCTGCTCGCCGACCAGGCACCGGCCGCGCAGGGCGATCAAATCGCAGGCTGCGGTGAGCAGGAGGCTCGCCTGGCGGTGACGGCGCTGGCCGGTCTGCACGGGCCGAGCTGGTGCGATCCGGTGTGGCTGGATTTCCTCGGCATCGCCTTCGCGCAGCCAGATGAGGCGTCAGCCAGCGGTCTCGGTGAGGTCGCGCGAATGAGCGCCGACATCACGCTGAGCAAGCTCGGCGACCGGATGAGCACTGCTGACCGGGGAACCTTCTCCATCACATGGATTTGGTAACGCCGTGGCTGTTGGCCGAACGCGACCGGTTCGCGTTGCTGCACGGCGACTATCGGCTCGACAACATGTTGTTCAACCGAAAAACCAACGCCATCACCGTGGTCGACTGGCAGACCCTCGGCGTGGGGTTGCCCGCGCGGGACCTGGCATATTTCACAGCGACCAGTCTCAGGCCGGATCTGCGTTCCGCGTCGAGAAAGACCTTGTCGACCAGTATCACCGCACGTTGTGCGGCTACGGCGTCACCGACTACGACCGTGAAAGATGTTGGCTTGACTACCGGCTCGGTATGCCACAAGCATTGCTGATCTCGGCTTTAGGCTTCGCGTTTGCCACCGCCACCGACCGTGGCGACGATATGGTGCTGGCAATGCTGCAGCGTGGATGTCAAGCGATCCGCGATCTCCACACACCAGACCTGATCAGCCGGTGATGCCTCCGGGAGACCGGCTGAGCCACTTGCCATATCGGTTGGTCAGTACTGCGTCGAACCCTGATCGACCGGGATGCGCGCGGCGGTGACAAGGCGTGATTCGTCGCTGGCCATCCGAACCGCGTGTGCACGGCCTTGTCCGCGCGCGGCTCCGGTAATGAACGCCACCTTGCCCGCCAGACGGCCGGTCATGCGGTCTCCTCACAGTCGGGTAGGAAGTTGTTACTGCTGACGTTGGGCCGCTCTGACCAGATTCGACCCAATGATCAACCGCTGGATTTCGCTGGTCCCTTCATACAGGCGCAGCAAGCGGACATCACGGTAGATGCGCTCGACGGGAACCTCGTGCATGTAGCCGCTGCCGCCATGGATCTGCACAGCGAGATCGGCTACCTTTCCGGCCATTTCGGTGCAAAAGAGCTTCGCTGCCGACGGCGCAAACAGTCTATAAAACTCACTAACCCATATCATTAAAAAAAAAAGCACGAGCGCCCGCCCGGCCAGAACCCCGGTCTGCTGGTCGGCAATCATCGCCTGCACCAACTGAAAGTCGCCGATCGGTGTGCCGCCTTGGGTGGCGGTAGCCGCGTACGCCACCGATTCGTCGAGTGCGCGCTGCGCTGTTCCCACGGCAAGGGCGGCGATGTGTACACGGCCGCGGGCCAGCGAGATCATCGCCGCCCGGTAGCCGATGTCTTCACTGCCGCCTACCAGGGCGCCGGCTGGAACCCGGACATCGGTAAAGCTCACGTCGGCCGTCCACGCGCCTTCCTGACCCATCTTGGCGTCCTTGGTGCCGACCTCGACCCCTGCCGTCTCCGCGGGAACCAGGAAAACCGCGATACCGGGGCCGGCGTCATCGGCGGGCCGGGTTCGTGCGAACACCACGAACAGATCGGCGACCGGCGCATTGGTGATGAAGCGCTTCTGGCCGGAGATGATCCAATCGTGCCCATCCCGAACCGCTTTCGTGCGCAGCCCGGACGGATTGGAGCCAGCACCCGGCTCGGTGAGCGCGAAGGATGCAACGACATCGCCGGACGCCATCGGCTCCAGCCAGCGGCTCTTCTGCTCCTCGGTGCCGAACCCGACGAGCACTTGACCGGCGATGCCGTTGTTGGTCCCGAACATCGACCGCAGCGCCAGCGAGGTGTAGCCCAACTCCATCGCCAGCTCGACGTCTTGCACCAGGTTCAGGCCCAGACCGCCCCACTTCTGCGGGATCGCGTATCCGAATAGGCCCATCTTCTTGGCTTGGTCGCGCAGGTCGTCGGGCACGTTGTCGTTAGCGAGAATCTCCTGCTCGCGCGGCACGACGGCGGTGCGCACGAAGCGGCGTGTCTGCGCCAGGATCTCTTGAAAATCCTCGTCGCTGACTTCGGCCATAGACAAATGCTCCTCTTCGGCGGCTCGGATGCCTCCCCGTGGTCGCGAGCGATCCTATATGAAATATAATGTTGCAGCGACGGCTGCCGACGCTCGGGTCGGCTGGCCACCGGAACAAAGGGATAGGTGGTTAGGTGTCGTTGCTGACCGGCCGCACCGCCGTCGTCACCGGCGGTGCACAAGGATTGGGATTCGCAATCGCGGAACGGTTCGTTGCCGACGGTGCCCGAGTTGCGCTGGGCGACATACATCTTGAAGCAACGGAGGCCGCCGCCAAGCGCCTGGGAGGCGACGACGTCGCGCTACC